>JAHEEV010000013.1 GCA_024640505.1 Halieaceae bacterium | reverse complement strand
ATCGCCCGGGCCACCATCGCCCGGGGACCGATCGCCCGCGGAGCGGGCTCCTACAAGGGGTCGTGTTCCTGTAGGAGCGGACTCCGTCCGCGATCGCCCGGGGGACCGATCGCCCGCGGAGCGGGCTCCTACAAGGGGTCGTGTTCCTGTAGGAGCGGACTCCGTCCGCGATCGCCCGGGGGACCGATCGCCCGCGGAGCGGGCTCCTACAAGGGGCCGGCAGGCCGCGGGCTCCTACAACCAGCGCTGGATCAGGTGGTGCACGTTCACCCGGGCCTTGAGTCGACTGGCCAGCATGAACATACCGCCCAGCTTGCGATGGAAGTACACCGCGTCCGTGGGCGGCGCCTGCCAGAAATCCCGGAAGTTACTGATCTCCTCGCCCAGGGCCGACATATTGCGCGCCATATCCGACGCGGCAAAATCGTAATCCTCATCGAAGCGCAGAGGCTCCAGTGCCAGCAGGAAGAGCTCCAGCACCAGGGCGCGGTATTCGCTGTCCGCGTCACCCACCGCATAGCCCAGTTTCTCTGCCGCGGCCGCAACCCGGTCCCGGTCACCCGCGATCGCCGCCTTGGCCAGCCGTTTGTAATTGTTGACGAATCCGGCCTTGAAATGCCGGGTAGCGCCAAAGTCCAGCAGCACGATCTCCCCGGTCTTGCGGCGGTACTGGTAGTTCGCGAAATTGGGGTCAGTCTGCACCATACGCAGCTCGAAGAGTTCCATCAGCATCAGCTCGACGAGGGCCGACATTACCCGGTCCCGCTCGGCCTGGGGCAGGTCGATGACAGAATCGATGGGAGCGCCGCTGACGTAGGTCATGGGCAGCACGGTCTGACGGGTCAGCTCCGGCAAAACTTCGGGCAGTATGAAGCGCTCGTCGTCGCCCAGCACTTCACCGAAGGCCCGCAGGAATCCCGCTTCCTTGTGGTAATCCGCCTCGTCCTTGAGCTGGCGTTTGGCGTCTTCCAGCAGCGGTTTGATATCGAGGTCTGAAGGCAGCAGGCCGGACATACGCAACAGCGAGGCGATATTATCCACGTCGCTGTCGATGCTAGCGGCGACACCGGGATACTGTACCTTGAGCACGATATGGCGCCCGTCCGGCGAGGTGGCGCGATGCACCTGACCGATGGAAGCGGCTGCCAGGGGTGTCTGCTCGAAACCGTAGAACAGTGACTCCCAGTCCTCCCCATAGGCCTCAGTCATCACCTTTTCCAGCTGGGCCGGGGGCATGTACCGGGCATCAGACCGCAACCTGGCCAGGATGTCTGCCAGCTCCCGGGGCAGGAAATCGCCCGTATCCATGGAAAGGATCTGGCCGACCTTCATGGCAGCGCCGCGCATGGTCGCCAGCTGATCCGCCACCCGCCGGGCATTGGCGGGGGTCATCAGCATATCCCTTGCCTTGGGACGCTTGCCCGCACGCAGTTGTCGGGTGCCCTCAGCCAGCATCCCGCCGGCCACGCCGCCGGCCATCCGGGCCATCCTGCCGAACCGGCTCACCCGCGAGGTGGGTATGGCCTTGTGGCGATCGTCCTTGTCCTGCTTACCTTTACCTTTTGCCAAGTCCTTCCCTCTTACGCCAGCGCCGAATGTGTGACTCCACCATCTCGTAGGCGTTGAATTCCGCCTCGAGTACGTCGATAAAGGTAAATACGCCAGTAAGCTTGCGGGCGATCAGCGCGAAATCCCGCGACGGCGGGCTGAAGTGGCGACTGGTGGCCGACAGGGCAGCCTGTTTGCCCGCCCGACGCATCAGGCTGGAGCGGGCCCAGCAGTACTCTCCCTTGTCGTTGAGGTACTCCGCCGGCAACTGATCCGGCGGCCGCAGCGGCTCCAGCAGGTGCATGCAGAAGTCGGCGAACATCTGTCGCCCCTCCTCACTGGCATCCGGCTGCAGGCAGCCGAGGCCGATCAGGCTGTCCACCAGCCGGGGAACGTCCTGCTGCTGTCCCGCATCGATGATGTGGCGCAGGTGATAGAGAAACTCCTCAGAGCAATCCAGGATCGAGCCAAAATCCAGCAACACCAGCTCGTCGTTGGCTTCCCGCTTGCGGCGGTCTTCCAGGCGCAGCAGGTAGTTGCCGAAGTTGGGGTCGGTCTGCAGGCAGCCCCAGTCATAGAGTTCGAAGAAGAACAGCTCGAGCATGCCCTTGGCAAGGGCATTGCGCCGTTCCTGGGACAGGACGGCGACGCGTTCATCCGTCACCGAATAGCCGTCCATGTACTCCAGGGCCAGTACCGTATCGGTACAAAAGTGCTCGTGAACCACGGGCACGTGATACGTGACCCCGCTCACCTCGACGCCGCGTACCAGGTCACCCATGCGGGTCGTGAGTTCCGCTTCCCGGTGGTAGTCGATTTCGTTGTGCAGGTGCTGGCGCATGGATTCCAGCCAGTCGTCCAGGTCACGGCCTGCCTTGACCCAGCGGGCGAGCAAGAGCATCCGTACCACTGCATCGAAATCCGAATCGATGACCTCCGCCAGCCCGGGGTACTGGATCTTGAGGCAGATCCACTCGCCCGTCTCGCGCACTTTGGCCAGGTGCACCTGGGCGAGGGAGGCAGCGGCAATGGCCTCGGGCTCGATATCCAGCTCGTCGAAACGCGCGCCCAGGCTGACGCGTACGGCAGATTCCAGGGCATCCCAGTGCAGGGGTTCTGTCTGGTCGCCCAGGTCATGCATGGCATCGGCAAGTGCCGGTGGCAGAAAGTGCTCACCGAACAGGGCCATCATCTGCCCGATCTTGACGTAGGTGCCCTTGAGCTTGCCCAGTTCGCCAACAAACCGGCGCGCTTCCCGCTGGGCGAATTCGGAGTCGCCGTCGGTGGACTTGCGACGCATCACCTTCTGCACGGCGCTGTCCACCGCCAGTGCACTGCCGGCGCGCAAACCGGCCAGTGATACGGACAAGCCGCGGGGAATGGCCCTGCTCTTCAGGCCGCGTTGCTTCTTTGCCATGGATTCACAAGATACCGCTGGATCGAGGGCGCACAGTATATACGAAGGCGGGCGCCAACGGGACGACGGCAGCGCTCGCGATCAATCCAATCCGGGCAATTGCAGCGGTTCCCCGAAGCCGTCCGCCCGCTGGAAGGCGGGCCGTTCCCTGAGGCGATCCAGGTAGGCGCGGGTCTGTGGCTGGTAGCGCCCGTCGAGCTTGAGCGCGCAGCCCAGGTACAGGGCATAACCCACGGCGATATCAGCGACGGTAAAGCGGTTGTCCACCAGGAACTCGTGGTTGCGGAGGTGATCGTCCAGCCAGCGCAAACGGGCGATAAACCACTTCGCATAGTCGTCCCCCACGGCTTTTTTCTCCTCCGACGGCTCCAGCACGTAATAGCGCATGACCAGGGTCTGGGGGAAGGTCAGGGTGGCGTCGGACTGGTGCAGCCAGTTGAGGTAGGCACCGTATTCCGGGTGATCCGGCTGCAGGCCGAATTCATACTGGCGGTAACGATCGACCAGGTACTGGCAGATCGCGGAGGATTCCGTCATCTCCACCTCACCGTCCACGAAAAACGGGACAGTGCCGAGGCTGTTCACCTCCAGATACGACTTCTGGAATATGCGCGGCGGAAACGGCAGTACCTCCAGTTCGTAGTCCAGACCCATCTCTTCCAGTGCCCACAGGGGCCGCAGGGAGCGGGCGCCATTACAATGCCATAATTTCATGCGGAATCTCCGGTTGCCAGCGGGGCACATACTAGCGGACACCTCTCCTGTTGGCACTCGTTTTAAGCTACCCTGCCCGCTTGTCGAGTCCACGGGAGCCCGCCGCGGCCATGCAGATCAACATGCCATCCGGCGAACCGGAGCCTGCGCCGCTCTGGCGTCTGTCATTCCGCGCCGGTTTTCTGCTCGCGGGCGTGTTTGCCGTGCTCGCCATGCTCCGCTGGCTCCACTGGATCCTGTTTCCCGGACAGTGGGACGCGGCCCTGCCGCCACACTGGTGGCACGCCCACGAGATGGTCTTCGGCTTTGCCATGGCGGTTGTCGCGGGTTTCCTGCTCACCGCCGTCGCCAACTGGACGGGTATCCCGGGCACCCGTGGAGGCCGGCTCCAGCTGCTGTTCGGATTGTGGTTACTGGCCCGCTGCCTGCTGTGGCTGGTACCCGCCTGGCTATGGCTCGCGTGGGCGGCGGAGATGCTGTTCATGCTGCTGCTTGTGCTGGAGCTGACCCGCAGAGTGTGGGCCCGTCGCCAGTGGCGCAACCTGTTGTTTGTGCCGGTACTGCTCGCCCTGGCGGCGCTGGATACCGCCAGCTACCTCAGTGCCGATGATCCCCTGCGCAGCACGCGGCTGCACTACGGCACCCTCTGGATGGTCACCGTGCTGGTGGTAATCGTCGGCGGCAGGGTGATTCCCCTGTTCACCAACAACCGCCTCTCCCTGGGCATCTCACCTTCACCCGGGTGGCTCGACGTTCTGGCGATTGGCAGCGTGGTCCTGGTTGGCGTGAGCGCCACCCTGGAGCCCGCATATCGGAGCGGCCATTGGCTGCAGTGGCTGTACCTGGCCAGCAGCATGATCCATCTCTATCGGCTGGGGAGGTGGCGGGGGTGGAAGACCGGCGGGGTACCCCTGTTGTGGTCCATGCACCTGAGCTACCTGTGCATTCCCCTGACACTGGCTGGTCTGGCGTGGGCGGGGGATGACCCGGTAGCGGAAAAAAACCTGATCCACCTGTTGGCCATCGGTACCATCGGCGGCATGATCCTGACCATGATGTCGCGGGTCTCCCTCGGGCATACCGGGCGAGCGCTCGACACCCCCGGCTATATGGCCTGGGCCTTCGCAGCCATCGTCCTGGCAGGGGCCGTTCGCGCCCTGCTGCCGCTGGCTGCGGTGGAGCTGTCGCCCTGGGCCTGGCGGCTCTCGGCGGCCCTGTGGATCATCGGATTCAGCGCTTTCCTGTATCGCTACCTGCCCATCCTGGCCGGCCCCCGGGCAGACGGCAAGCCCGGCTGATACCGCAGCCCCCTGCGCCTACTCGATAGCGCCGCTCTCCAGGCGCTGCGCGTAAATCTGTTCCAGCTTGTAGAGATCCTGCTGCAGCTCAAAGAAACCGTGCCAGTGAGCATAATCCGGCGCACCCATCATGGCGCCCTGACGGGCACGTCGGCCCTCGTGGTGCCACAGGTAGTAGTAGGTGATCTGGAATTCGTCCGTCCAGGGATTGTCCTTGAGCAGCCCCTTCTCCTTCAGTTCATTGAGCATGGCCGTCGCCGGTTCGTAGTAGGCCTCGTTGTAGAGCATGACCGCCTTGTCGCCCTGCTTGAAGAAATTGTCGGTGTGGGTCCGGGTGTGACAGTTGTTGCACACCAGTTTCATTTTCTCGCGACCGGCGGGTCCGTCGCCCAGCAGCGGGCTGAGTACATCGTCGGAACCGCGAACACTGGACTTCTTCGCCCACAGGTTCCAGTAGAGGCGCTCACTGATATTGTGAGTGACCTGCAACTCGCCGATGCCGCTCATATGGCAGGTGGCGCAGGTGGGACCGCGGTAGTCGCCCGGCTCCCAGGCATCCGGTGCACTGTCCATAGTCCATTCATCGCCCTCGGTGTTGTAGATATGGCCATGCTTGGAGTTGTTGAAAATCTCGATATTGGGGTGATCCGGGCCCAGGTGACAGGACGCGCAGGCGTTGGGGTGCCGGGCCTCCGCGATCGAGAACTTATGACGGCTGTGGCAGGCGTTACAGCTGCCGGTACTGCCATCCGGGTAGATATTACCCATGCCGTTGTTGGGCCAGGTCTCCGGCGTCGGCCGGTTGTTAGCGTCCAGCTTGATCTCGATACCGTGACACTGCATACAACCGGTTTCTCCCGGCGCTCCGGAAAGCTCCGGATGATTGCGTCCCTCGTGCACCACCTGCAGGGCATGCAGGCTGTCCTTGGGAATGATCTGTCGGTACGCCCGAAAATGGCCGGAGGCATCAAATTGCTTCTTGGCGTCCACATGACAGCGGCCACACACGGCAGGCGAGACGAGGGCGGAGACATACACCGGCGTATCCTGCACATTGGCGTGGCGCGCGGCCATGGGGGAATCCCCGGCGACCTGGTGGCAGTCGATACAGGATACCCCGGCGTGGGCGTGACGGCTGTCGGCCCAATCCGCCACCTGGCCTGGCGTGGTCTGCTGGTGACAGGTGATACAGGCTTTGCCCTCTTCACTGAGGCCCCGGTCGATTTTCAGGGTCTTGACAGCCGCCAGGCTGCCGGCGCTGGTATCGGCCAGAAGCGCGGGACAGGTCGATAACAACAGCAGGGTAAGCGCAAATCGCAAGGGACGCGTCATGGTGATTCTCCTTCTTGTTTTTGCCAGCCCATGGCCTCCAGGTGGTGACCCAGGCGGGAATGACCGACCTGCTCATGACATTCCACGCAGGTGAGGTCCTCTGAACTGAAATAGCGGCGGTGAGGCAGAAATGCCTTTGGGTTGCCCAGGCTTTTTTCCTGCAGGTAGACGTGACAACCCATACAACCGGAGTCGTAAACGTACTCCTGTCTGCGGGCACGGTTGCCGTGCCAGTCGATGTCATAGGGGTCCTTCAGAAGTTCCATGGTGGGGTCGACCACCCCGTGTATGCCCTTGACCCACAGGTAGTGCAGCGCATTGTCCTGGGGAATGTGGCAGTCACTGCAACTGGCCCGCCAGCCCGAACCATTGTTACCGCCGTGCAGCGATTCACGGTAGGAACTGCCGATGGGCGCATGGGAATGACAGCTGGTGCAGAACTCGTGGTCGCCGGTGGCGTGAATGACCGTATCGACCACCGCCCAGCTGGCGGCCACAGCCACGCCCAGGCCGACCGTGGCCAGGGTGACCGCGAGAATTCGTTTGCGCAATGAACCCACAGTGATTATTTTCCTTTTTATCTATTGGTTCCCCGGGCGCACCGCGCAAAATTCGCCCAGCGTTTGCAGGGCCGTTATGATAGCAAAGCCTCCACCACCCCGCGACAAAATGTGGACAGCTCGGACCGGTTTACACGACCATCTCGCAGGCACCCTGTAGACCGAGTACTATTGGCGGCGGAGCCCGCTCGATGCAAGGAACGACGGTGGCAATGATAGACGTGAAAATGTGGGGGCGCGCCCTCGACCAGATGCCCAAGCTCTCCCAGAGTGAATGGCACAGCCTCGACCCGGTGGCCAAATGGCTGATCGCCTGCCGCGCCTCGGTGCTGTTCATGACCTTTACCGCGGCTGCCCTGGGGGGCCTCATGGCCTGGCGCGCCGGGACCTTCCACTGGGACCTCTGGCTGGCGACCGTGCTCGGGCTGATGTTCGCCCACGCCACCAACAACCTGCTCAACGACTATACGGATTCCCGCCGGGGTATCGACAAGGACAACTACTACCGCAACCAGTACGGTGTGCACGTGCTGGAAGACGGTCTCATGAGTGAAGGCCAGTTCTGGCGCTACCTCGGCGTCACTGCTGGCATCGCCCTGCTGCTGGGGGGCTGGCTGATTTCCCAGCGCAGCGGTCTCACCCTGAACCTGATGCTGGCGGGCGCTTTCTTCGTGCTGTTCTATACCTGGCCGCTGAAGTACTACGGACTCGGCGAACCCGCCGTGTTGCTGGTGTGGGGTCCGCTGATGGTGGGCGGCAGCTACTATGTCCTGGCGGGTCAGTGGAGCTGGGATGTCACCTGGCTGAGCCTGCTGTTCGCCCTGGGGCCCACCACCGTGCTGTTCGGCAAGCACACGGACAAACTGGAGGCGGACCGATCCAAGGGCGTGCGGACCCTGCCGGTCATCATAGGGGAACGGGCGGCGCGCCACTGCGTGGTGGCCATGATGGGGGCCCAGTACCTGCTCAGTATCATACTGGTGGTGGCCGGCAGCTTCGGCTGGCCTCTACTGCTGGTGCTGATCAACCTGCCTGAATTGCCACGCCTGTTTGCTGTTTTCCACCAACCCAAGCCCGAGGGCCCGCCGGCACACTACCCGAACGAGATCTGGCCCCTGTGGTTTTCGGCCCACGCCTTCCGCCACACCCGGCGCTTTACATCCCTGTTTCTCGTGGGGGTAATCGTGGACTCCCTGCTGGTATGACTTATGTCACCATCTGGGTCATTGGATAAACAGTCCATTGTCATCTAACCTTTGCGCAAGTCGCATGTTGTGGAGCACCCATGTCTGATTCGAAGCTGGTAAGTTGGTTAAAAGGCTTGCTGCGCCCGTCGCCCTCGAAATCTGTACTCAGCCTCGTGGTTATCGGGCTTTTTCTGGGCGTTACCGCCGTCGTGGGATTTGACACAGTCATGCACGCCACGAGTACCGACACCTTCTGCACCAGCTGCCACGAGATGGAAATCCCCAGTGCCCAGTGGCAGAAAACCAGCCACTACAGTAACGCTTACGGGGTCAATGCCGGCTGTTCCGATTGCCACGTGCCGAAGGAGTTCATCCCCAAGATGATCCGCAAAATCGAGGCATCCCGTGAAGTGTGGGGCAGCCTGAGGGGCATTATCGATACACCCGAGAAGTATGCGGCCCATGCACCGCATATGAAGCAGCGCGAGATCGCGCGACTGAAAGCCAATAACTCACAGGAGTGCCGCAACTGCCACACGACGGAGCGGATGCTGTCGGCGTTGCAGTCCGCCAAGGCCCAGGAATACCATGCTCTGGAGCGCAGTCAGGGTAAGACCTGCATTGACTGTCACGCCGGCATTGCCCATCCTGAGAATTCAGAGAGCGTGGCCAGTCGCACCGACTGAGCCGCGCCGGGGGGAAACACAGATGAAAGGTCTTCGAATGCTGCTTGCAGCCCTGTTCCTGGCAGGTGCGGGTGCGGCAGCGGCGCAGCCCGGCGCCAGCTGCGTCGGCTGCCATGATTTCGGCCCCGAGTCGCCGGCGCACCGCCTGATGGAGGGATCCCACGGCGGCGACGCGGGCGGCAGTGCCAACAACAGGAGCTGCGAGGCCTGTCACGGGCCCAGTGCCAGTCACGCCCAGGCTCCCACCTCGGTCTCTCCGGAGGTGAGTTTCGGGCCGCGCTGGAGCGCGAGCACCGCCGATCAGGACGGCAGCTGCCTGGCCTGCCATGAGAGCAATGTGGCCGTGCACTGGAAAGATTCACTGCACATGATCAACAACGTAAGCTGCGTCGCCTGTCACGACATACACACGGGCGGCGACAAGGTCCTGTTCCCGGCCCAGCAGGCGGGCGTGTGCACAATCTGTCACAAGGCCCAGAAACAGGGTATCCACGGCATGGAGGATCTGGCGGCCTTCAACCCCCATTGTTCCAGCTGCCACAATCCCCACGACCACGAGTCAGCGGAAAATGCCATGCTGAAAAATGACTCGATGGGATGCCGCAGCTGCCATGACCTGGTCAGGATGGCCGGCAGCGATAAAGTCAGTGAGAAGGCGAAGCAGTACCACCAGGTAATGTCGCAGCCGGAGCGGACCTGCGTGGAATGCCACTCGGGTATCGCCCACGCCCCCGCAGATTCCGTGACCGCCTTCGCCACCATTCCGGTGACCAGCAAGGAGATCACCCTGTTCTACCCGGGACAGGCGAACAGCGAGTGGCTGCTGCAGGAGCATCCCGGCTCCCAGCCCCTGCGCCAGGGCGCCAGCTGCCAGCAGTGCCACCGGGGCGAGGAAGCCAGCATGGGGCTCAGCCAGGCCGGCGAATTCAAGCCCGCCCACCGGGATATACAGGTGTCATTCGACCAGGACGAAACCAGTATCCGTATGACGCTGGAATGGCGCGGCGAGCGGGACGAGACCGATCTTGCCCTGATGTGGGGAAGCGCGCAGAGCAACGAGGCTTTCGGGCGCGGCGGGTGCTTCGCCGCCTGTCACAGCGATCTGCCGGGCATGTCCAGGGACCGGGGCCAGCAGACCGGTAAATACCTGTGGGCATCCCGCGCTCAGCAGCAGGGCCTGGGTAAACCGCCCATCGTCAAGGACCAGGAGGAGCTGGCCAAGATGATGGCCGAGGGCCAGTTCGTGGTGCTATGGCGGATCAAGCTGAACTCCGGCAAGGCGGAAGCAGCCACGCTTCTGGATAATGTGCACTGGCGACCCGACGCGCCCATCCGCGCCTCCACCAGTTACCGCAATGGCCGCTGGACGGTACACATCCGCCGGTCATTGAGTCGCATGCCCGAACACCTGGTGACATTCGATCCCGAGACCCGGTATACCTTTGGCATCGCCCTGCATGGTGCGAACAACCCCGGGGCCGGACACTGGGTGTCACTACCGCAGTCCCTGAGCTATAGTGGGAACGAGACGGATTTCAGGGTGGAGTAGCGGGACGGGCCATAAATTGATCTCGATCAATGAGATGGCCAGAGAAATATAATGAACGCTGGATTAACCAGCGGTGAACTACAATAATTGTCGAAGCAATCCGGAGCACCGGGGAAATGGCAGGATTTAACCACAAATTGGTCGTGGTTTTGTGTGGCGCTTTGCTCGCGGTCACAGGTTTGGCCGCTATGGCTGAAACGCGACAGGCCCAATGTATCGACTGCCATGTCGAGAGCGTTGATCCGTCCATCAAACGCCTGGCACGGACAGTGCACGGCAACCTTCCCGGGGACGACAACGCCAGCTGCATCAGTTGCCACGGCGCCAGCGAGGCGCACATGCAGGAGCCCGTCAAGATTTCACCCGACGTCAGCTTTGGTCCAAACTGGCCATCCGGCCCCGAATTGCGCAGCGCCAGCTGCCTGGGCTGTCACGAGGAGCGCAGCCAGGTCCTGTGGACCGGCAGCGCTCACCAGCAGGAAAACCTGGCCTGCGACACCTGCCACAGCGCCCACGAACCGAAAGACCTGGCCCTGGACACCCGTGAGGCGGAACAGCTGTGTCTCAGCTGCCATCCGCGAGTCAGGGCGGAGATGAACCTGCCCTCGCGCCATCCGATCAGCGAGGGAAAAACGGCCTGCAGTGATTGCCACAATCCCCACGGCGGGCTCGGGGAATCCGGACTGCATCAGCTCACCGTCAATGACAACTGCCTGAGCTGTCACCAGGAGAAACGCGGCCCGTTCCTGTGGGAACACCCACCGGCAACCGAAGACTGCGCCCTGTGCCACCGGCCCCACGGATCTGTCCACGACCGCCTCCTGACGGCCAGGGGTCCCGCCCTGTGCCAGCAGTGCCACGCGGCAGCGTTCCACCCCAGCCTGCCCTATGGCAGTGAAGGTCTGCCCGGGGGTGCGCCGAACCAGAATCTGTTGGGCAAAAACTGCCTGAACTGCCACAGCCAGGTCCACGGCTCCAACCATCCGTCGGGGGCGCGCTTGACACGATGAAGAGTCCTATTCGCCTGCCTTTACAGCTCACCGCCGCCAGCACGCTGGTGCTGTCAGCCGCGGGCGCACTCGCGGAGGAGGGCACCCTGTATGCCCCTCTCGCCATCCAATCGCCCCCCGCAGCCACCGGCATGCTGCGCGATGCCGACGGTGTCGTGCAACTGGGCCTGGGCTACGCCAGTGACGACAGTTTCATGTTCGGTCAGTACAACGGTCTTCATAAAGAGGGCACCACGGTCATCGGCAACCTGCAGTGGCAGGATTTCAGCGCGGGGGACAGCTACTGGCAGGTATCGGTCTCCGACCTGGGTCTGGATACACGTGAGGGCATCGCCACCTGGGGCAGGCCGGACCGGCTCAAGATCAGCGTCGGCTTCGACTCGCAGCTGCAGGTACGTAATGACAGCGGCCGCACCCCCTTCCGGGGCGGCTCCAACCTGGTGCTGCCGGATGACTGGGTCAGCGGCTCGAACACGGCGGACTGGTCCGCGCTGGACACCTCGCTGCGGAGGTTCGACCGGGAACTGGAACGGGACAAGCTCTTCGCCGAACTGGATGCCCGCCTCAGCGACAGCTGGAAGCTCGATACCCGGATAGCCTACGAGGACCGGCAGGGAACCGCCGATGTAGCGGGTGCGATCTACCCCGACCTCGCGTCAGGTGATTCGGTGCTGTTGCCGCAGCCGGTCGACTACAGCACCACTGAATTCGACATCGGCATAAGCTACACGGGGAGGGATGTACAACTGGAGGGGCGCGTCGGCTACTCAGATTTCGACAACGATGACGACGTACTGACCTGGCAGAACCCCTACAGCACCTATGGCCCGGCCGTGGGTTATCCCGGCGGCATCGGGGGACTGGGCGTGGCACCCGACAGCGAGCAGATCAACGGCCGGCTGACCGGTCAGGTTATCTTCAACCCCACCGCCCGCCTCCAGTTCGACGGCAGCTACGCCGTGACCGAGCAGGACCAGAATTACCTCGATTACACGGTAAACCCGAACCTGGCAGTAGCCGAACCACCGCCGCGAACGAACTTTGACGGGGAGGTGGCCACCGGCGGTTTCGGCGCCCGTCTTCTGCTGCGACCCCTGCCCAAATTCAACCTGGAAGGTTTTTTCCGCAGCCGCTTCCGTGACTACGACACCCCGCGGGACGGCTACCGCTATGTCCGCGGCGATGCCACCAACCAGCCGCGCTCCGCCCTGACCGCCTACAACACGGCCCACGACTTCCGTTCGGAAACGATGGGCCTGGAAGGAAGATACCGGCTCCCCTGGCGCAGCCGCCTGCGGGTGGAATATGCCTACGAGCGGGTGGAGCGGGAAAACGCGGCGGTAGAGGAGACCGAGGAAGATCGCATCACCGTGGGCTACCGTATCCAGCCCTGGGACAACTTCACCGCCAACGCCGAATTGCTCTACGGCGATCGCGTCGCAGATACCTATCACTGGGACCAGTCCTACTATGCCCTGCTGGACGCGGAGCTGATCAATGCCACACCGGACAGCCAGCGCTACATCACCCACCCGGACCTGAGCCAGTACTACCTCTCCAACCGCGAGCAGTGGGAGGGCAAGATCGACCTCAACTACCTGCCCTTCGAGCGCTGGAACCTGGCGCTCAACCTGCTGTGGCACGAGGACGACTACGACAAGAGCGAACTGGGCCTGACCGACGCCAAGTGGCAGCGGGTTAACCTGAGCGCTACCTACACGGCTTCCCAGAACCTCAACGCCACGGTTTACGCAGGTTACGACACCTACGAATCAGAGCAGAGCAGTCGCGCCTTCCGCGGCGGGCAGGAGAAGAACGCCTTCGAAATCTATCCCCCGCTGCCCCAGGCTTCCGACCCGGGCCGCAACTGGGACCTGGATGCCGAGGACAACAGCTTCACCCTGGGGGCCAACGTGGCCTGGCAGATCGCGAAGACCCTGTCGCTGGAGCTGGACTACAGCTACGTGGACACCACCGCGGAGCAGGACCTGACCACTTACAGCAGTACCCTGTCGGCCTCCGACCTGCCGGATGTAGAGACCACCCTGCACCACCTGGTAGCGGGAGGCACCTGGGACATGGGCGAGAACCTGTCCCTGCGACTGGATTACCAGTACTACCGCTACAAGAGCGATGACTGGGCCAGGCAGGGCGTGCAGCCGGCCACCATCGGCAAGGTACTGACCTTCGGGGAAAGCAACCCCAACGAACAGATTCACTATGTGGGCGCGTCAGTGTTGTATCGCTGGCAGTAGGGCCCGGGAGAGGAAAGCAATGGCTACATTGATGCGCAATTGGATAATGGCTGGCCTGATCGGCCTCCTCGTCGCCTGTGGTGGCGGGGGCGGTGGTGACCGCGCCGCGGGCGTCGAGCCGGGGCCGGAGTCCCCCGGGCAGCCAGTGCCACCGACGCCGATTCCACCTGCGCCCAGCGCCGTGCCCTATGCCGAAGCGGAGGAACTGCGGGCGTTCATTACTGAGGTTACCATCCCCGATGACGGCCGGGCGGTAATCGACTTCCAGGTGGCCGACGGCAACGATACCGCCATCACCGATCTCACCAAAGACGACGTGCGCTTTATCGTTGCGAAACTGCAGACCAGTCCGCTGGGCAATTCCACCGGCACCTGGCAATCCTATGTCAACCGGGTCGGAGACCCAGATCCCGATGAGGGTCCCGGCACTGAACCCCGGCTGCAGGCCACCTACGAAGGCGTGCGCAATACGGACGATGGCGAGTTCACCAATAACGGCGATGGCACCTACCGCTATCGGATGGTCCTGAATGTAAAGGACCTCGACGAGGAGATACTGGACCAGGCGGAAACCGAGGGCCTTGACCTCAGCTACGACCCTGATCTGGTGCATCGACTCGGCATGCAATTTGACAATGCACAGGTTTATGTCAACCCGACTTATGACTTTGTTCCGGCCACCGGGGCTACCGACGGACTGATGTCCATGGACATCGCCGCCACCGATAACTGCAACAGCTGCCACGACCCGCTGAGAATCCATGGCCGCAGGGTGGAAGTGAAGTACTGCGTGACGTGCCACAACCCTGGCTCCACCGACGCCAGCAGCACCAACACGGTGGACATGAAGGTGATGATCCACAAGATCCACATGGGCGCCAACCTGCCCAGCGTGGTTGCGGGGGGCGAGTACATCGTCGGCGGACATGATTATTCCATGCTCCACTACCCCCAGGACATCCGCAATTGTGTGAACTGTCATGCGGGCTCCTCTACGGGCGCAGGACGCGACGACCTGACGATCACCAGCCAGGGCGACAACTGGGCCGAGGTGCCCTCCGGGGCAGTCTGCGGCAGCTGCCACGACGGTGAGGGTGCCACCCGGCATATCAGCGGCCAGGACGATGCCGATTGTGCCAGCTGTCACTCGGAGAGCGGTTTTGCGGGAAGCATCGCAGACAGCCACCGGATACCCCTGGACGAGGCCCGCGCGACCTTCGCGGCCGAGATCCTCAGCGTGGACAACAGCATGCCCGGCGAACAGCCCGTGGTCACCTTCAGGGTCAGCGATCCGACAACCGGCGAGGATTACGACCTCAAGAATGACCCGGCATTCACCGGCGACGGGGCGCGCGTGGCGGTGGGAATCGCCTGGAGTACGAGCGATTACACCAATACGGGCAACGAAGGCGACAATGCCAGCCAGGTGCAGGCAGACGCCCTGGCCGATTCCGTGGACAACGGCGATGGCACCTACTCCGTCACCCTGCCTGTCGCGATTCCCGACGGCAGTCAGGCGCCCGGCGTGGCCGCCTCGGGCAGCGGTGCCGCCACGGTCGAAGGTCACCCGGTCGTGGACCTGCATGGTGAGGGGGAACTGGAGGAAGTGCCCCTGACCAACGAAGTCAAATTTTTCTCCATCGACGAAGCAGGCGGCAGCGCGGAAGATCGCCGCCAGGTGGTCGATCTCGGCAACTGCCTGACCTGCCACGGCCACCTCGACTTCCATGGCGGCAACCGGTCGGACAATATCGACAGCTGTGTGACCTGCCACAACCCCCGCAATACGGATCGCAGGGTAAGGGATGACGCTTCCAATCCGCCCACCGATGGCAAGCAGGAGGAAACCCTGGACTTCAAGGTCATGGTTCACGGTATCCATGCGGCCGGTATCCGGGAGAACCCGCTGCAGATCGTAGGCTTCATGGGCTTCACCACCTACGTCTACGACGAGGATCAGGTGCACTACCCGGGTGACCTGTCCAATTGCACAGCTTGCCACACCGACGACAGCTTTACCCTGCCACTGGCAGGCAGCGTGCTGGGAACCACGGTGGATACCGGGGACGATCGGGCGGACCCGGCTGACGACACGGTCATGACACCGACAACCGCCGTCTGCTCCAGCTGCCACGACGATACGATTGCCAAATCCCACATGCAGTCCAATGGCGGTAGTTTTGCGACGACCCAGGCCGCTATTGATGAGGGTGAAGTAATCGAGGAGTGCAGCGTCTGTCACGGCGAGGGCCGCAATGCCGACGTGGCCGACGTGCATAATCCCAGGTAACGACCCCCGCGGGGCCGTTACCTGGCGTGTCCCCACCAGGGGTAGCAGGGACACAAACACTCAATCGACGTTGGCGGCCAGCTGTCCTGAGTTGACCTGGCTCAGGGCCGCCGTCAACGCCTCGTCATAGCAGGCTTTGGTCTGGGCGTGGTAGCTCAGCGACCCGGTGCGGGCATAACCGTGGTGGTCACACACGTTCCTGGCCGCCATGCTGAGCCGCGCGTTCAACGCATCGCGACCCGCCTCGGAGTTCAAATCCAGATCGCCATAGCGAACGGCGACAGAGGGGGCGTTCTGTTGCGTGCCCTGCACGCGGGTCTCGTCAAGCGTTTCAGCCTTCAGCGCTGAGGTGCCGGCGGCCAGGGCCAGAAAAACCAGCGGTACTGTCATTGATTTCACAGATATGTTCATTTTCGATCTCCCTACCTTCTCGGTAATTTGTTTTTTCCGTTTGAGGGCAGGTTTCAACTCCGTTTCACCTGCTTCGGGGAGTAAAATTAGGCATTTCCGATCGGGTTTAACAGGCGGTTTCGGCGAGCTGTGCCGGCTCGTCGACGAAGTGCAGGAATCCCGCGATGAACTGTTTTGACGACTGCGGTCCGGAGGGGCTGTCCGGCCGCTTGGCATCTGTGCGGCGCGCACGTATATTGGCGGCAGCATGAAATATACCGGCACATCCCACTTCGATCACAGCCAGCCGCCCCGGATTGGCATTCTGGTCACCAACCTCGGCACACCGGACGCACCGGAGAGAAAACCGCTGCGCGCCTATCTGAAAGAGTTCCTCGCCGACCCGCGCGTGGTGGAGGTCCCCCGGCTGTTATGGTGGTTCATCCTCAACGGGATCATCCTGAACGTCCGTCCGTCTCGCTCTGCCGCTGCCTACCGCACCGTATGGACCGACAAGGGCTCACCACTGCTGCTCAATACCCGGGCCCAGGCAGAAGCTCTGCAGGCGGCCCTGGGGGAGCGGCATGGGGACAGCGTCATTGTCGATTTCGCCATGCGCTACGGCACTCCCGCCATAGCCGACGTGGTGCAGGGAATGCTGACTCGCGGCGTTCGCAAACTGGTGGTCCTCCCGCTCTACCCTCAGTACAGCGGTCCCACCACCGGCTCCACCTTCGACGCGCTGGCAGCGGATTTCACCCGGCGGCGCTGGCTGCCGGAGCTGCGGTTTGTGAGCAGCTACCACGACCATCCGGCCTATATCCGGGCATTGGCTGACAGCATTCGCGTGCACCGTGAGCAACACGGTGCCGCGGACCGACTGATCTTCTCCTATCACGGTGAACCCCGCCGCTACCTGGATGAGGGTGACCCCTACTTCTGCCACTGTCACAAAACCACGCGCCTGGTGGCAGAGGCCCTGGGGCTGGCCGAATCCGACTACCTCGTGACATTCCAGTCCCGGTTCGGCCGCGAAGAGTGGCTGCAACCCTATACCGACGAGACCCTCAAGGCACTGCCGGGCGCAGGCGTCCGGTCAGTGCAGATGATCTGCCCGGGGTTCTCGTCCGACTGCCTGGAGACCCTGGAGGAGATCGGGGTGGAGAACCGCGATTATTTCCTGGAATCAGGCGGTGAACGTTACGAATACATTCCCTGTCTCAACGCCGAGCCCGGACACGTCGCTGCCCTGACTACCCTGGTGGAGGAGCAGCTGACGGGCTGGCTGGACGCCACAGCCGCGGATCCGGCCGCGACTCAGTCGCGGGCCCGCGCCCTGGGCGCCAGGTCCTGAATCCCGACCCGGGCATGCTGTCACGCGCGACAGCTGCAGTACTGCTCCTCACCGCTGTGCTGGTGCACCTCACCGCACTGGCACAGGCACCCGCGGATGCCGTCTGGATCGACGTACGAACCCCGGCGGAGTATCAACAGGGGCATCTGCCCCAGGCCCGGCTGATCCCCTATGATGCCATTGTAGCGGGTGTAAAAGCTCTCGGATTACAGAAGGACGCACCCATCTACCTGTACTGCGCCGTGGGCGGCCGTGCCGAGATGGCCCGTCAGCAGTTGCAGGTACTGGGGTATACGAATGTGACCAATGCCGGCAGTCTGGAGAACGCGCGGAGGTTGGCGGCGAGACCCCCTAGATCCAGCGACGTACCCGCGCACAATAGGCAGGGTACTCCTGCGGGAACAGGCCCCGCAGCATCGCCTCCTCGGGACGAATGAAGCGCACTTCGATAATCGCCATGAAAACGGGGGTGATCAGCAACGCCGTTGCTGCTCCTACGGTAATGGCGCAACCCAGCAGCACCGCCGCCATCCCCAGGTACATGGGATTGCGTGAGTAGCGATAGACACCGTTAGTGACCAGCGCCGTCACATCCCTGAAGGGAATCACGTCAGTTCCAGCGCGGGTGAACAGACCATTGGCGGTCACCAGCAGAACCAGGCCGATCAGGATCACGATGCCCCCCACGACCTGTCCCTCCAGGCTGGTGAACCGCACACCCGGGAAAAACTCGTTGAGCACGAAGGTGAGGATCAGCCCGATCAACAGCCAGACGGGTGGATAGATGACGCGCCTTACCATGGGAATTCTCCTGCCACTCAATGAACGGCGAGATGCAGGCTCGCCGGTTCGAAGCTGCCGATGGCATAGGCCAGCACGATACCGAGCAGGAACGCGAGGGTCAATTTGCCCCGGTCGTGGCTGTGGAAGTGGACTTCCGGCAGCAGGTCGCTCAGCGCGATACAGATGAATGCGCCCGCGGAGAAAGCCAGAGCCCCGGCGACCACGGCATGACGCCCCTCCCCCAACAGGTCTACGCCGAAGTAGAACAACAGGGCCCCCAGGGGACACATCAACGCGAACAGCAGGTTGGTGATCCCGCGCGCCCTGCGGCTCCAGCCGCCCGCCTCCATCAGCGTGGTGATCGACAGCGCGTCCAGGGGTTTGTGCAACAGGATGGCGAGAAACACGCCGATACCGATGAACCCGGTCTGCCGGCCATGATCTCCCTGCATGACCGCTCCCAGGGCCACGCCGTCGATCAGGGTATGCACGGCCAGTCCCAGCGCGATACCCACCCAGCTCAGACGGTGGGCAGCACGTTCATGAGGCGGCGGATGATGATCGTGATGGTGGTCCTCCTCCAGGCTGAAATCGTGCTGGTGGAAATGGAACATCCGCAGCAGCAACAGCATCGTGATCAGACCGATCATGAGCCACCACACGGTATCGTCGGCCGCGTGCTCGCTGACGCCCATGCTGATGCTGTGGGGCAGAAGGTGGTAAAAAGCCACCCCCAACATGAGGCCGGCGACAAAACTCATGATCACCTGGGTGCGGGTGTGGGTCATCCGGACCAGGTTTGGCAACAGCCCGCCCGCCATCGAGAACCCTGCGATGGCCAGGCAGTAGGCGGACAGTATGAGCGTGGGTGACGCGGTCATGGATTCACGGTGTCGTCGATGAAAAAAGCGGCCGATTATTTCATATTAAGCACGGCCTGTAATGGCCGTTGTTGTCCGGGTCTCACGCCAGACCGGCATAAACGAGGAACAGGCCGATAAGAAGCGCGACTGCCAACCACGATCTAGTGGCCGCGGGCGGGAGCTGCCCGAACCAGCCGACCATGCGCAGCAGCACCGGCTGCGGAACTGCAACCAGGGTCAGGCCACCCAGGACGAAAAGCCAGCCAAACGACTCGACAACTAACGGGTAGCGCACGGTGTCTGCCGAACCGATCAGGACAGCGCCCAGCAACAGCCGTAACAGGGCTGCTCCATAGAGCCAGGTGGAACCGAACACCCGGTCCAGCAGGCCCGCCATTACCGATGGCCTGACCATCAGGAAAAGACTGATTCCGGCAACCAGCAAACCCGTCAACAGCACCAGCTGCGGCATAGCCCCCCCGATGTGCGTTCTCTTTTCCGCAAAGGTAGCGCATCTGCGAGGCACTGCCCAGCGTGCCAGGCCATTGACAGCCAAACTAATGGGTATTAGTTTGGGCCCTCAGCCTATTTGCGAGACATACGCCATGTCCATCTACGAACCGATCGAGTCCACCGACTCACGTCGCCATCTGCAACTGCGCAGCCCGGTTACCCTGGAGCCCACAGGGGAGCTGGTCTGTGCCAACGAGGAGGACGTCGCGGCCGCGATCAACCGGGCCCGCACGGCACAGAAGGCCTGGGCGGCCACCCCCATGCGGGAACGGGCCGCCATCGTGCAGAATGCCCTCAAAATCCTGCTCCGGCGACAGGACGAAGTCATCGACACCGTGGTGGCGGAGACCGGCAAGGCCCGCACCGATGCCATGAGCATGGAGGTGTTCTCTGTGGCAGACCAGCTCTGCTACTACGCCAAGAACGCGGAAAACTTCCTCAAACCCCGCAAGCGCAAGGTACATGGCCTCATGGGACTCATGAAGCAGCTGCGGATCGTCTACAAACCCCTCGGCGTGGTGGGGCTGATAACCCCCTGGAACGGGCCCTTTGTGCTGGTCATGAACCAGGCAGCCCAGGCCATCCTGGCGGGCAACACGGTGGTGGCCAAGGGTTCAGAGGTCACCCCCTATTCCGCCAAACTGGCCGAGGATATCTTCCGCGAAGCAGGACTGCCCGACGGTGTGCTGCAGGTGCTGCTGGGCGACGGGGAGACCGGCGCCGCGATCGTGCGCGGCGGGGTCGACAAGGTGTCCTTTACCGGCAGTGTGGCCACCGGACGCAAGGTGGCCGAGGCCTGTGCCAGCCGACTGATGCCCTGCACCCTGGAACTGGGCGGCAACGACGCCATGATCGTCTGCGCCGACGCAGACCTGGACCGGGCTGCCGATGGCGCCTGGGTGGGTTCCTGCATGAATACCGGGCACTACTGCTGCGGGACCGAGCGGATCTACGTGGTGGAGGAGGTCTATGACGAATTCCTGCGCCTGGTGCTGGAAAAGGGCAAAGGCCTGCGCCAGGGACCACAGCACGGCTGGGACGAGGACATCGGCGCCGTGTTCTGGGACCGGCAGCTGGCGATCATCGAGGCTCACGTGGAGGACGCGCGGGCCAAGGGGGCCAATATCCTGATGGGCGGCCGGCGCAACCCCGACCTGCCCGGCCTGTACTACGAACCCACCGTCATCACGGAAGTAGACAACAGCATGGACATCATGCTGCTGGAGACCTTCGGCCCGATTCTGTGCCTCCAGAAGGTGAAAAACGAGGAGCAGGCCCTGGCCCTGGCCAACGATTCCGAGTTCGGGCTCAACGGCAATGTCTGGACAAAGGACAAGGAGAAGGGCTACCGCCTGGCCGCAGCCATCGATACCGGGTCCTGCAGTGTCAACGATATGGCCCTGAGCTACGGCATCCCCGCCGCGCCCTTCGGCGGCAAGAAAAACTCCGGCCTGGGGCAGGTCAACGGCAAGAAGGGTATCCGCGGTTACTGCCACGAGATGCCCATCGTCATCGACCGCTTCGGCGGCAAGATGCAGAACGGCTACCCCTACAGCGCCAAAAGCGCCGAGGGCATGAAGAAGCTGATGGACTTCATCTGGGTCAAGACCCCGATCGGGCGCTGGATGAGCTGATCTGCACACCATCGGTTGTAGGAGCGCACTCCGTGCGCGAGAGGGTGGGTTCCATCCCAGGATTCATCGGCCGCGGAGCGGCCTCCTACATCGTACCTGTAGGAGCGCACTCCGTGCGCGAGGGGTGGGTTCCATCCCAGGATTTATCGGCCGCGGAGCGGCCTCCTACATCGCACCTGCAGGAGCGCACTCCGTGCGCGAGGGGTGGGTTCCATCACCAGAGTTATCGGCCGCGGAGCGGCCTCCTACAGGAGCGCACTCCGTGCGCGAGGGGTGTGCCCTACACGAGGACCAGGTTGTCGCGGTGGATGAGCTCCTCATCGAGCAGGTAACCCAGAATGCCCTCGATCTCGCTGGAGGCTGAGCCCATGATGCGCCGGGTATCCGCCGCGCTGTAATTGACCAGCCCCCGGGCGATCTCCCTTCCCTGCACGTCACGGCAGGACACCATATCCCCGCGGGCGAATTCGCCGTCCACCCCGCGCACCCCCACGGCCAGCAGGCTGCGCCCCGACTGCTGCAGAACCCGCACGGCGCCGTCATCCAGTTCCAGACTGCCGCTGATCTTCACCATGCCCGCCAGCCACTGTTTGCGGGCATTCTGGGGCCGCTTGCCAGTGCGCAACCAGGTGCCGATGTCGCTGCCTTCTGCGGCGCGGGCCACGATATCGGTCGTCCGGCCGGAGGCTATGATGGTCTCCGTGCCGGAGCGGGCCGCCAGCCGGGCCGCCCGCAGCTTCGTGACCATGCCACCGCGCCCCAGGGCACCGCCCTCCCCGGCCATACCATCAAGCTGCGGCGCGTGCACATCGCACTGCCGCACCAGCACGGCGTCAGGGTTATGCCGCGGGTCCTCGTCGTAGAGACCCTCCTGGTCGGTCAGCAACAGCAGGGCATCCGCGTCGATCAGGTTCGCCACCAGCGCTGCCAGGGTATCGTTGTCGCCGAAACGGATCTCATCGGTAACCACCGTATCGTTCTCATTGACCACCGGCAGCACCCCGAGGCGCAGCAGGGTGTTCAGGGTACCCCGGGCATTGAGGTAGCGATCACGGGCGATAACGTCGTCGTGCCCCAGCAACACCTGGGCTGTGGCGACGCCGTGGCGCCTGAAGGCGGTTTCATAATTCTGTACCAGCACAGACTGGCCCACGGCAGCAGCGGCCTGCAGGTCGTGCAACAGGTGCGGGCGACTGCTCCAGCCCAGCCGCACGATGCCGGCGGCCACGGCGCCGCTGGAGACCAGTACCACCTCACACCCGCCCTCGCGCAGGCCCACCAGTTGATCCGCCAGGTTTCCGATCATGCCCTCGTCAAGGCCGCGACCATCATTGGTCAGCAGGGCACTGCCCACCTTGACCACCCAGCGACGGGATTGTGCTATTTCAGTTCTTTCTGCCACGGTCCTTCCTGAGGCCTGTCACTAATGTCTTAGGGTACATACTCGACCTCGACGTCGTAATCGTCCTCGTCGAAATCATCATCGTCACTGTCGTCTGCAGCGTCGCGCCGACGCTGCGATCGCAGCTCGGCAATCCGCTCCCGGGCCTCGCGCTGCATGCGACCCTGCAGCAGCTGTTCCGCCTTGTCCAGCTCCGGGTCTGCCTCCACAGCGGCCCGTAAGGCCTCCAGGTGATTCATCAGGTCACCACACAGGGCGGGGGTGCCCTCCCCGCTGATCGCGGAAATCGTGTACACCGGGCCTTCCCAACCCAGGGCATCGATCACTGCCTCCCGGCGTTCCTCGAGGTCCTCCCCTTCGAGCAGATCGATCTTGTTCAGCACGAGCCAGCGCTCCCGCTGCGCCAAAGTGGGACTGAAACGCTCCAGTTCCCGCACGATAGAGAGGGCCGCCCCGGCGGGATCCGAGCCGTCGTAAGGTGCCATATCCACCAGGTGCAGCAGGATACGGTTGCGGGTCAGGTGCTTGAGAAACCGGATTCCCAGGCCCGCGCCCTCCGAAGCGCCCTCTATCAGGCCCGGAATATCCGCCACCACGAAACTCCGGTGGGCCTCCACCTTCACCACCCCGAGGTTGGGCACCAGCGTGGTGAAGGGATAGTCCGCCACCTTGGGCCTGGCGGAAGAGACCGCCCGGATCAGGGTCGACTTGCCGGCATTGGGCAGTCCGAGCAGGCCCACGTCGGCCAGGATCTTGAGCTCCAGTTTCAGGGAGCGCTGTTCGCCCTCGGAACCCGCCGTTGTCTGGCGCGGCGCCCGATTGGTGCTGGACTTGAAGCGGGTGTTGCCCAGGCCGTGGAAGCCGCCCTGGGCCACGACCAGCTGCTCACCGTCCGCGGAAAGGTCGCCGAGCACCTCGCCGGTATCCTCGTCGAGGATCGTCGTACCCACCGGTACGCGAAGCACCAGGTCCTCCCCGCTCTTGCCGGTACAATTGCGCCCCCGGCCCGCCTGGCCGCTATCGGCCCGGTAGCTGCGCTGGAAACGATAGTCCACCAGGGTGTTGAGGGCGTCATCGGCGCAGATAATGACGCTGCCGCCATCACCGCCGTCTCCACCGTCGGGACCGCCTTTGGCAACGTACTTCTCCCGCCGGAAGCTCAGGCAGCCGTTGCCCCCGTTGCCGGCGAAAACCTTGATACTTGCCTCGTCTACAAACTTCATTCTTGCCTCTTGGAGCCTCGCTATGGGTCCGTTGCTATCGAACCATCCAGCGGCGCTCGATCCCGGGTTTGCCCCGCTTGCTCAAACCGTTCATTCGCCGCGGGGCAAGCCCGGGACCGCGCGCCTTGCGCGAGCTATATCGTACGGATGACCGACAAGTATAGCGCCGGTCGCTTCGAACCCGAGTCCCGGCGGGGAAAAACCTGCCGAGATAATGAACTGTTTGAGCGAGCAGGATTTTCCCCGTCGGGACGGATCGCTTTCCGAAACGTCACTGCTAACCCGTCGATCCCTGAGGATTCCCTCAAAAAAAAGCCCCGTCAATTGACGAGGCCTTTTAGCGTTTTTGGCGGGTGCCGCAGACTCAGGCGCTCACCACCTGGACGAACTTGCGACTTTTCGGGCCCTTGACCACGAATTCGACCTTGCCGTCAGCCGTGGCGAACAGGGTATGGTCCTTGCCAACCCGGACATTGTCGCCTGCGTGGAAACGGGTGCCGCGTTGGCGAACGATGATGTTGCCCGCCCTGACAGCTTCGCCGCCAAAGCGCTTCACGCCGAGACGTTTGCTCTCCGAATCGCGTCCATTGCGGGTACTACCGCCAGCTTTCTTGTGTGCCATGGTTCAAATCCTCCCAATCAGGCCGAAATGCCGGTGATTTTCACCTCGGTGAACCACTGGCGATGGCCAGTCTCGTTCCGATAGTGCTTGCGGCGGTTGAATTTAACGATTTTTACCTTCTTGTGACGACCGTGGGCAACCACCTCTGCGGTCACCTTGCCACCCTCGACCACGGGGGTGCCTATCTTGACGTCGTCACCGCCGCCTACCATCAGCACCTGGTCGAACTCGACCGTGTCGCCGGTAGCGGCTTCAAGTTTTTCCAGCTTGAGGGTCTCGCCCTCGATCACTCGGTGTTGTTTGCCACCGCTTACAATTACTGCGTACATTGCGCGCTCCGTTCAGTTAGCCTGCTCGCATTGGTAGGAAAACCCTTGTAAATCAAGGGGGCAGAGCCAGGCACTAACAGTTGATTAACCTGAACCGCAGCAGCAGTCGATAGCTGCAGGGGCACAGAGGGCGGCGATTTTACTCAAATCCACCGCCCCGGGCAAGGGTTATTTTTATCTAAAAACAATAGCTTATGCCATTGATGCCCACCGCACCGCGGGCCTGCTTGACAGGTCTTTGGGGGCACCCTAGCATGCCCGGGCACTTATCAATCCACCACCCCTATGCAAGATATTCGCGCCAGCGTCGCCCCACAGTTCGAGCAGGTCAATCACCTCATCATCGAGCAGCTGCACTCCGACGTGCCGATGGTGGAGAACATCGGCCACTACATCGTCGACGCCGGTGGCAAGCGCCTGCGACCCCTGTTGGTATTGCTCACGGGAGCCGCCCTGGGCGGCTGCACCGCGGAGCAGGTCAAATTTGCCGCCGTCATCGAGTTCATCCATACCGCCACCCTGTTGCATGATGACGTGGTGGATATCTCCAGCCTGCGCCGTGGACGGCCTACCGCCAATGCCGAATTCGGCAACGCCCCATCGGTACTGGTAGGTGATTTCCTCTATACGCGGGCATTTCAACTGATGGTGCAGCTGGACAACATGGACCTGCTGCGCCACATGGCCGATACCACCAATACCATCGCCGAAGGCGAGGTGCTGCAACTGACCCGGGCCGGGGATGCGAACACCACTGAAGACCAGTACCTGGATGTGATCGAGCGCAAGACGGCCATCCTCTTCGCCGCCGGCTGCTTCGGCGCTGCCACCCTGGCCGGGGAGAGCCCCGACACCTGCGAGGCCATGCGCGTGTTCGGTCTCAACCTGGGCATCGCGTTCCAGATGATCGACGATGTGCTCGATTACGAGGGCGATCCGGCCACCATGGGCAAGAACGTCGGGGACGACCTCACCGAAGGCAAGCCCACCCTGCCACTGATTCATACCCTGCAACACGGCACTGCAGACGAGCAGGCCATGGTACGCAGGGCCATCACTGAAAAACGCGCCGACCAGATCGAGGCCATCGTCGCGGCGACCGCGCGCTGTGGCGCTCTGAAATACACCCGGGAACGAGCCCGGCGCTACCACGATCAGGCCCTGGCTGCGCTCGGCGTGCTGGCTGCCGGCACATCGCGCGATGCCATGGCAGAGATCGCGGACCTGGCGATTCACCGGGACCGCTGATCGCGGCGGTACGTTTGCGCCGATAATCGGCTGTTCCTATACTCGGTGCTCCCGACTTCCACGGAGCAGCCCATGGTACCCACTCGCTTGAACGAACTCCCCGCCTACGCCGAGCTCCGCGCCCTGGCAGCCAGACTGCAGTCAGCAGATCTGCAGCAACTGTTCGACCGGGATGGCCAGCGAGGGTCCGATTTCACCCTGGAGGCCGCCGGCCTGCAGCTGGACTACTCCAAACACCTGCTCGACCGCGAGGCACTGGCCGCGTTGCTGAAACTGGCACAGCAGGCCGGCCTGCCCGGCAGGATCGGGGAGCTGCTGGGCGGCGCTCCTGTCAACAACACCGAGAATCGCCCGGCCCTTCACAGCCTGCTGCGGGCCACAAGGGCTCCCCAGGGACTGGAGGACAAGTTCGCGGAGGTGGCTGCCGCCCGGGATCGTATGCGCCACTGGGCTGATCGACTCCACCAGGGGAAACACACCGGCTACTCCGGCGCCGTTATCACCGACGTGGTGAATATCGGCATCGGCGGCTCGGACCTGGGGCCGCGCCTGGTCAGCGAGGCACTGAAGCCCTTCCACGGCGATATCGCCTGCCACTATGTGGCCAACGTGGATCCGGCTGACCTGCAGAACACGCTGCAGACCCTCGACCCGGGCCGTACCCTTTTCATCGTCTGCTCCAAGTCCTTCCGCACGGAAGAAACCCTGACCAACAGCCTCGCCGCCCGGGACTGGATGCAGCAGGCGGGGGCTGCTGTCGCCGATCTGGACAGACACTTCCTCGCCATCACCACCAACCTGGAAGCGGCCGCCGGGTTCGGCATCCCGGCCGAGAACTGCCTGCCGATGTGGGACTGGGTGGGCGGGCGCTACTCCGTGTGGTCTGCGATCGGCCTGAGCTGCGCAATTGCTGTCGGCTGGGAATGCTTCGAGGAATTTCTGGCGGGCGCCGAGGCCATGGACCATCATTTTGCCGCCGGCGACCCCGGCGCGAACATGCCGGTGCTGATGAGCCTGCTGGAGGTGTGGTACTGCAATTTCTTCGGTGCCGGCAACCACGTGGTACTGCCCTACGACAACAGCCTGCGGCGGCTGCCCGACTTCCTGCAGCAGCTCACCATGGAGAGTAACGGCAAGCGCGTCAGCGCTGATGGCGCCGCCCTGGATTACGATACGGGACCGGTCCTGTGGGGCTCGGCGGGCACCATGGGGCAACACTCCTTTCACCAGTTGTTGCACCAGGGCACACGCCTGTGCCCGGCAGACTTTATCCTGCCACTCACCACGCACACGGGCATGACCGGACAACACTGCCGCCTGGTGGCCAACTGCCTGGCCCAGAGCCGCACCATGATGGTGGGCAGGACCACCGAGGCTGCCGGGGCAGCGCTGCGACAGCGGGGCCTGGACCCGCAGGAGGCGGAGCGCCTGGCCCCTCACCTGGCCATGCCGGGCAATCGGCCCAACAGCATGATCACCATGCAGGCACTCACTCCGGCAACCCTGGGCGCGCTGCTGGCACTCTACGAGCACCGCACCTTCTGCAGTGGACAGCTGTGGGGTATCAACCCCTTCGACCAGTGGGGCGTGGAACTGGGCAAGGAGATCGGCGTGCAGATCCTGGGGCGGCTGTCCGGGGATGACCCGGGAGGGGAACCCATGGACCCCTCTACCGAAAGACTCATGGATGCGTGGCGCGAAGCGTTGTAGGAGCCCGCTCCGCGGGCGATTGGGTTTGCAACCCAAACTGACCACATCGCCCGCGGAGCGGGCTCCTACAGAGAGCTCCCGGAGCGGGCTCCTACAGAGAGCTCCTACAACGGGCTCCTACATGGGGTCAGGCTTCGATGAGGGCCAGCAACTCGGCGGTCTTGGCCTCCATCAGGCCCCGGTCACCGCGACTCTCGACATTCAGCCTGACCACCGGCTCGGTGTTGGACATGCGCAGATTGAAACGCCAGCCGTCGCAGACCATGCTCAAACCGTCTATGCGGTCGATGGCCTGCACCTGTCCCGCAAAGGCCTCCTCGACCCGGGCGAGCACCGCCGCGGGGTCTTCGATCGTGCGGTTTATCTCCCCGCTGCAAGGATACGCGCTCACACGCTCGCTCACCATGGCGGAGAGGGGCTGCCCACGACTGGAAATCAGGCCGGTGACCAGCAGCCAGGGAATCATCCCGCTGTCGCAGTAGGCAAAATCCCGGAAGTAGTGGTGCGCGCTCATCTCGCCGCCGTACGCGGCATTCTGTGCGCGCATGACCTCCTTGATGAAGGCGTGGCCACACTTGCTCTGCACGGCCTCTCCCCCGAGGGATTCGATGATATCCACGGTATTCCAGACCAGGCGCGGATCGTGCACGATGCGTGCGCCACGCTCCCGGGTCAGGAAAGCCTCGGCCAGCAGGCCCACCAGGTAGTACCCCTCGACAAACTCGCCGGTCTCATCGAAGAAAAAGCAACGGTCGAAATCGCCGTCCCAGCCGATGCCCAGGTCGGCGCCATGCTCGCGCACGGCGGCAATCGCCGCCGATCGGTTCTCCGGCAACAGGGGGTTGGGTACCCCGTTGGGGAAATTGCCATCGGGCTCGTGGTGCAGCTTGATGAATTCAAACGGCAGGTGCGGTTCCAAAAGATCCACTACCCGTCCGGCACCCCCGTTGCCGGCATCGACCACGATCTTCAATGGTTTGAGGCTGGCACTGTCCACGTAGGAGAGGAGGTGCTCCACATAGGCCTGGTCCGTGTCGAGGGGGTGCAGCTGGCCCGCCTGCGCCGCCGGAGTGAACGCATCGCGCTCCGCCAGCGCCTTGATGTCCAGCAGTCCTGTGTCCGATGAGATCGGCCGGGACTCTTCCCGCACGAATTTCATGCCGTTGTAGTCTTTGGGGTTGTGGCTGGCGGTGACCGCAATGCCGCCATCCATGCCCGCGTGGGATGTCGCGAAGTAGATCTCTTCGGTGCCGCACTGGCCGATATCGTAGACGTCTACGCCCTGTTCCTGCAGTCCCTGCGTCACTGCCGCCTTGATGGCCTGGCTGGTAAGGCGGATATCGTGGCCGACCACGACCTGACGCGGCCTGATCACCTCCGCGTAAGCGCGACCTATGCGCCGGGCGATATCCTCGTTCAACTGGTCCGGCACCCGGCCTCGCACATCGTAGGCTTTAAAACACGTGATCTCTGACATGCCCACTCCTCAGTCCTGGCGGTAGTAGTGTTCGTACACAAAGTTGGTCGCTTCGACAAAGCCCGGCACACTGCCGCAATCGAACCGGCGTCCCTGAAACTTGTAAGCCATGACGCATCCGCGCTTTGCCTGGATCTGCAGGGCGTCCGTGAGTTGAATCTCACCATTGGCGCCCGGCTCTGTTTCCTCGATGATCTCGAAAATATCCGGCGTCAGAATGTAACGGCCGATGATGGCGAGGTTCGAGGGGGCATCCTTCGGCGCGGGTTTTTCCACCATCTCATCGACCCGGTAAATACCGTCTTTCAGGCTCTCCCCGGCAATCACGCCGTACTTGTGGGTTTCGTCTGCGGGCACTTCCTGTATGGCGACGATGGAGCAGCGGAACTGGTTATAAAGCCTGGCCATCTGGGTGAGCACACCGGGCCCATCGCTATTGAGGCAAAGGTCGTCGGACAGCAGCACACCGAAGGGCTCATTGCCGATGAGGGACCTGCCGGTAAGAATGGCGTGCCCCAGGCCTTTCATCTCGCGCTGACGCACCATCGTAAACACACCTTTCTCCAGCACGTTCCGGATACTCTCGAGGTACACTTCCTTGCTGGTCCCGGATATCTGGTGCTCCAGCTCGTAACTGATATCGAAATGGTCGGTGATGGCGCGCTTGCCCCGGCCGGTGACCATGGCACAGGTGGTCATCCCCGCCTCGATCGCCTCCTCTACACCGTATTGCACCAACGGCTTGTTGACGACCGGCAGCATCTCCTTGGGCATGCTCTTGGTGGCGGGCAGGAAACGGGTACCGTAACCGGCCACCGGAAACAGGCATTTATTGATCATCGCGTGGAACCTCCCTGTGATTGTGCACTCAACTGCTGCGTCCGTAATTGTCCTCGAAGCGGACGATATCATCTTCCCCCAGATAGGCGCCCGATTGCACCTCGATCAATTCGAGCGGGATTCTCCCCGGGTTGGCCAGCCGGTGCTTGTGGCCCAGGGGAATATAGGTAGATTCGTCCTCTCCCAGCATGAATACCTTATCTTCGCAGGTCACTTCCGCGGTTCCATGCACCACGATCCAGTGCTCGGCCCGGTGGTGATGCATCTGCAGGGAGAGGGTCTGGCCAGGATTGACGATGATGCGCTTGACCTGGAAGCGATCCGACGTGATCAGTGACTCGTAGGACCCCCAGGGCCGGTAGACGCGCCGGTGCAGGGCGGCCTCGGGCCGCTCCTCTGTTTTCAATTGCTCGACGATGCGCTTGACGTCCTGTACACGGTCGCGGTCCGCCACCAGTACAGCGTCCGCTGTCTCGACTACGACCAGATCCCGTACCCCGGTCGCCGCGACGAGGCGGGAATCACTACGAAAATAGCTGTTTTGACAATTGTCGAGGATGATGTCACCGATGACGGCATTGCCATCGGCGTCGCGATCCGCCACGTCCCAAAGCGCCGACCAGGCACCGACGTCGCTCCAGCCACAGTCAAGCGAGACCACACCGCCCGCATCGGTCTTTTCCATCACGGCGTAGTCGATGCTGTTGCTGGGACAGGCGGCAAACGCTGCGGCATCCGGGCGCACAAAGTCCATGTCCCGGGCGGCCCCTTCCATGGCCTGGCGGCAACTGGCCAGGATGTCGGGATTGTGCTGCCCCAGTTGTTCCAGATAGGTGGATGCGCGCAACAGGAACATACCGCTGTTCCACAGGTAGTTGCCGCTCTCGAGATAGGCCTGGGCAGTTTCGACATCGGGCTTTTCGACAAAGCGCTCCAGGTCGTACAGGCCGGGCTCCAGGGCGGCGCCGCATTTGATGTAGCCGTATCCGGTCTCCGCCGCCGAGGGCACCACGCCAAAGGTCATCAGCCGGCCCTGCAGTGCCAGCGGCACGGCCTTGCCCACCGCCTCGACAAAAGCGGCAACATTCTGTATCAGATGATCTGCGGGGAGCACCAGCAACAGGGCCTCCGGGTCATCCCGCACCGCCTGCAGGGCGGCCAGTGCAACGGCCGGCGCCGTGTTGCGCCCCTCCGGTTCAAGAATCAGCGCGCTGGCTGCGAGGTCGACCTGCCGCAACTGTTCCGCCACCATGAAACGATGTTCCTCGTTGCAGACCACCAGGGGGGCGGATTCTGCCAGGCCCAGGGTGCGCTGCAAAGTCTCCTGAAGCATCGATAGCTCACCCGCCAAAGGCAGGAACTGCTTGGGATGGGATTCCCGGGATACCGGCCATAGCCTGCTGCCGACGCCACCGGAGAGAAGTACGGGTGTTAACATGATGATCCTTGATTACCGGCCGCAGCGCATGCGGTGGCTCATGGGTGAATGGAAACGCGCTCAACACAGCGACATAAACGACCCACTATGTTAGCCCAGGCAACGGGGATTGACTAGGCAACCCCAGGGGGGGCCGCGACCGGCTGATAGCACTGGACTTGCGCGAAGCAGGCATTAGAATGGGCACAATCCGTTGCGGACCAGCGCACGATACTTGAAACACCGCCCGTTCAGAACCGCCCGTTCGAGGCCATCAACCCCCGGGAGCAGCGACACCGTCACCCCGGCAAAACTGGAAAATCTATGGCAGGAAAAAACGCTTACGACAAACAGGAACTGGTCGCCTGCGGGCTGGGCGAACTGTTCGGACCGGGCAATGCACAGCTCCCCACGGACAACATGCTGATGCTGGACCGCATATCCCACATCAGTTCGGAGGGGGGCCAGTACGGCAAGGGCGAAATCGTGGCCGAGCTCGACATTCGACCGGACCTGTGGTTTTTCGCCTGCCATTTTCCGGGCGATCCGGTCATGCCCGGCTGCCTCGGGCTCGATGCCATGTGGCAACTCCTGGGTTTTTTCCTGGGCTGGCGAGGCAACCCGGGGCGGGGTCGGGCCCTGGGCTCCGGCGAAGTGAAATTTACCGGCCAGATCCTGCCCAGCGCATCGAAAGTGGTCTACAACATCCATATGAAGCGTGTCATCGAGCGTAAGCTGGTTATGGGTATTGCTGATGGCAGCGTCTCGGTGGACGGCAGGGAAATCTATACGGCCAAGGACCTTCGCGTCGGCCTGTTTACATCGACGGAGTCTTTCTAGTGTCCAGAAGAGTAGTTATCACCGGGCTGGGGATCGTTTCCTGTTTGGGCAATGACGCGCAGTCTGTGACGCGCTCCCTGTACGACGGCCGCTCAGGCATCAGCCTGCGACAGGAGCAGGTTGATATCGGCATGCGCTCCCACGTGGCGGGAGCGCCGGATATCGACGTCTCCTCGCTGATAGACCGCAAACAACTCCGCTTCATGGGTGATGCCGCGGCCTACGCCTACGTCTCGATGCAGCAGGCGATCGAAGACGCCGGGCTGGATGAAACGGACGTCTCCAATGTACGCACCGGCATCATCGCGGGGTCCGGCGGCGCCTCTTCCTCCAGCCAGACCGAGGCAGCGGACATCCTGCGTGAACGCGGTTTGCGTCGGGTGGGACCCTATCGGGTCACCCAGACGATGGCCAGTACCGTATCGGCCTGCCTGGCAACGCCCTTCCGGATCAAGGGCATCAACTATTCCATCTCATCCGCCTGCTCCACCAGCGCCCACTGTATCGGCAACGCCATGGAACAGATCCAGCTGGACAAGCAGGACATCGTATTCGCCGGAGGCGGTGAGGAGCTGCACTGGACCCTGTCCTGCCTGTTCGACGCGATGGGTGCCCTCTCCACCAAATACAATGACAGTCCCGAGCGCGCGTCCCGCGCCTACGACGCAGACCGCGACGGCTTTGTGATCGCCGGCGGCGGCGGCATGCTGGTACTCGAGGAACTGGAGCACGCCCGGGCCCGCGGCGCCCGGATCTACGCCGAGCTGGTAGGCTATGGCGCGACCTCTGACGGCTACGACATGGTCGCTCCCTCGGGTGAGGGCGCCGTGCGCTGCATGCAACAGGCCCTGGCTACGGTCGAAGGCCCGGTGGACTACATCAACGCTCATGGCACCAGTACACCTGCCGGTGACATCCAGGAGCTGAAGGCAGTGCGTGAAGCCTACGCAGACCGCGGCTATACGCCGGTGATAGGCTCCACCAAGTCCCTGTCGGGACACTCGCTGGGCGCGGCGGGTGTGCAGGAAGCCATCTATTCCCTCCTCATGCAGCAGGAGGGCTTCATCGCCGAGTCAGCCAATATCGAGCATCTGGACCCGGAGGCGGAGGGCCTGCCCATCGCCCGGAAGCGCCATGACGGCGTCGAGCTGCAGCGTGTGATGTCCAACAGTTTCGGCTTCGGCGGCACCAACGCTTCCCTGGTGTTCCAGAAATATTCCGGCTAACCGCTCAGCAGGTCCAGTAGCAATACCTGAACAGGGTCACCCTCTGCGACGACCGTGCCGGGCGGAATTACCGCCAGTGCGTTGGACGCACTCACGGAGCTAAGCACACCGGAACTCTGGTTGGGAAAGGGGGCCGCTTCCAGCCCCGCAGAAGTTCCGGATACCGTAACCCGTAGATACTCCTGACGCCCTCCCGGTCGCTGTGTACTGAAGCGGGCCGTGGCGCGAAGCTGCGGGGGTTCCGGCTCCAGACTACCCTGCAGTTGCAGGAGGAAGGGTCGGGCAATGAGGCAGAACGTGACAAAAACAGACGAGGGATTGCCGGGGAGACCGATAAAGGGTGTACTGCCCACACGGCCAAAGGCCAGGGGCTTGCCGGGTTTGATGGCCAGTTTCCACAGTTCGAGCTGACCCAGCCGCTCCACCTGTTCCTTGACATGATCTTCCTCGCCGACGGAGACGCCACCGCTGGTTATGATGCAGTCGGCACTGCCGGCAGCCTGCTGCAGGGCCTCAGCGGTGGCGCTCGCGTCATCGGGGACGATACCCCCGTCGACCACCTCCAGACCGAGTCCGCGCAGGAGCGCGGCCAGTGTGTAGCGATTGGAGTTGTACAACTGACCCGGCCCGGGTTCTGCTGCGCCAGGCTCCACCAGCTCGTCGCCGGTCGACAAGACGGCGACCCGCAGGGGACGATAGACTCGCACGCTGTCACGGCCTGCAGACGCCAGCACGCCCAGGTCCTGGGGACGCAGCCTTCGGCCCCGGTGAAGTATGGTCGCGCCCTCGGCGATATCCTGGCCCCGGGGTCGGACATGCTGCCCGGGGTGCACTTCCCCACGGATGACCAGCTGCCCGTCCTGCTCCTCACAATCCTCCTGCATGACCACCGCGTCGGCGCCGGGCGGCACGGGGGCACCGGTAAAAATCCGCGCCGCGGTGCCCGGCGCCAATGGTGTGCCGACGCTGCCGGCGGCGATACGTTGAGTCACGGCGAGAGGTCCGGTGGCGTCGCAGGCGCGCAGGGCATAGCCGTCCATCGCGCTGTTATCCTCACCGGGCACAGCCACGGCGGAGCGGACATCCTCCGCCAGAAAGCGACCCAGGGCCTCCATGAGAGTGACCTCCTGCGTTTCGCCGGTCGGTCTGGCGCGTGCCAGCACCTGGGCCAGGGCATCGGCCACCGGCAGCAGCTGGCTCAAGCCTCGCGCTCCCGGACCGCCAGTACACCGACGAAGTTGCAGGGGCGGTGGCTGCTGTCCAGTTGCTCCCTGATCAGGCCATTCCAGGCTGTCTTGCAGGCTCCCGTCGAGCCCGGCATGCAGAAGATCACCGTATTGTTGGCAAATCCGGCAAGCGCCCGCGACTGGATAGTGGAGGAACCGATCTCGGCGTGGGACAGGGTGCGGAAGAGCTCGCCGAAACCATCGATGTCCTTGTCGAAGAGGGGCCGGACCGCTTCCGGCGTGGAATCCCGCCCTGAAAACCCGGTACCCCCGGTCATCAGCACGGCGTCGATGCCGACATCGGCAATCCATGCGGACAGGGTGGCCCTTATCTGATAGATGTCATCGGGGACAATGGCCCTGGCCGCGGCGCGGTGTCCTGCTGCCTCCAATGCCTCTGCCAGATACTGCCCGGAGGTATCGTTGTCGAGACTGCGGGTGTCGGAGACTGTCATCACAGCCACCGCAAGTGGTTGGGGGTGCTGGTCGGTAGCCTTGACCACGGTGGTACCTCTCTCTATTTCAGTTCTTTAAAGTACTGTTTAACGATATCGGCGATGGCGCTCCGCCAGGGAATCTGCTTGATAGCAAAGGTATTGCGGATCTTGCTGCAATCCAGCGAGCGGTTAAGTGGAGGGTGACCTCTGGACTGCTCCTTCAACTCCACGGCAGAGGAACCGAATTCAGTAAACTGCGAGGCGGAAGCCAACAGGGCCTCCGCGAACTCGTAGTAGGTGGCGGTGTCGGCACTGCAGTAATGATAGGTTCCCCAGGCCTCGAGACCGGTGCCCAACTGATCAAGCACCGCCGAGACAACCCGGGCACCGTCATCCGCGGCGACAGGACAGCCGCGAAGGTTGTTGTCCAGCACCAGACTCCCGCCGGACATGATCTGGCCCAGCATCTCGGTGATCAGGTTGGGGCCCGTTTCACTGAATACCAGCCCCAGACGCAGGATGAGATGGCGTTCGCAGCTGGCGCGGACCGCCTCCTCTGCAGTGGCCAACAACCCGCCTACGGTCTCATCACTATCGGGCGGGGCCTGTTCGTCATAAGGGCGATCCAGCTTGCCGGAAAAAATTCGGGAACTGGAGACGTATAAATAGGCAATACCGCTGCGTTGGCAGGCCTTGGACACCCAGTGACAGCGCTTGAGGTCCAACTCGTGAATCGGTTCGCTGCCGTCCGCGGCGGCCTCAATCCGGAGATCCACGACGATATCGCAGGCCGCCCGGCGCACGGATTTTTTTGCCTGGCGTTCACTTTTCCAGCGGCAGGCGGAGCGGGACATGGGCACGAGTTCGTGGCGCCCGAGCCCGATAACGCACCGGGTCAAGGCCTGACCCAACGGGGTATCTGTCCCGAGAAGCAGTATGCGCACTGCGCTTGCAGGCTAGAAAGGTATATCGTCGTCGAAGTTGCCGAAATCGTCGGCAGGTGCCGCCGGTGCGGATGCGCCACCGGCAGGGGCGCCGGGTGCAGGAGCGCGCTTCGCCCCACCCTGGCCGAAATCATTCGACCCCTGGTAATCGCCCTGCCCGCCCGAGGCGCGGCTGTCGAGCATCTGCATCTGTTCTGCGACGATCTCGGTGGTGTATCGATCCTGGCCAGACTGATCCTGCCACTTGCGTGTCTGCAGCTTGCCTTCCACGTAGACCTTGGAACCCTTCTTCAGGTACTCGCCGGCAATCTGTCCCAACCGGTAGTTACCCCGATCCCGGAACACGACGCGGTGCCACTCGGTTTTCTCCTTCATTTCGCCGGTCTGGCGATCCTTCCAGGATTCGCTGGTGGCGACGCTGGCGTTGGTGACGGCTCCGCCGTCGGGAAAGAACCGGGTTTCCGGATCGTTGCCGAGGTTACCCACCAGAATTACTTTATTGACGCCCCGCGAAGCCATAGAAATCCCTCATTGGTTGGACGATGTCAGTTGATCGGCGAACAGAGGACTATAGCAATCCCGTCCTGCAATTGCGACAGCATAAGACGCCAAACTTCCACTGAGGAAGCGACAGATCCGGCCAGGCCTCAGCCGTCCTGCGTCTGGCTGCACTCCGGCACCACCGAGCGGCCCAGCGGGAACGCCAGGATCCACCAGAGGGCCGCGAGGCCCAGGCAGATTTCGATCAGGACAGCCAGGCCCGCCTGCTGCAGAACCCAGCCACCGACAGCACCGCCGGCGAAGGCGCCCAGGAACTGGCAGGTGGAGTAGACACCCAGGGCCGTGCCCTTGCCGCCTGCGAAAACGGTCTTGCTGACCAGAGAGGGCAGGGTCGCCTCCAGGTAATTGAACCCGACAAAAAACAGCCAGAGACCGGCATAGAGCATGAAAGTCGTTGCACTGAAGCCCAGTAATGCGACCCCGGCGGCCATGATGCCTATCCCCAGCAGGAACATCTGGCGCGGCCGTCCGCCGCGCTCCGCCAGGGTCATCAACGGCACCATACCCGCAATGGACAGCAGCAGGACCGGCAGGTACACCAGCCAGTGGCGTTCTCGCTCGACGCCGGCCAGCTGCTCCAGAGAGCCAGGGACCACCAGAAAACAGGCCATGAGGATAAAGTGCAGGGCAAAGACGCCATAGTTGAGGCGCGCCAGGGAACGATCCAGCAGGCTGCGGCCGATCAACCCGGCCCGCGCGCCCACGTCGGTGTGCTCAACGCCAGCGGCCGGCGGAGCCGGCACGGTAAAGAGGACAATCGCGATACCGGTAAGGGACAACAGAACCGTAAACCAGAACACGGCGCTCAACCCGCCCAAACCCGCCACCACGGGACCCATTACCAGCGCTACGGCAAAGGAGAGGCCGATACTCATGCCCACCAGGGCCATGGCCTTGGTGCGCTGCTCCTCCCGGGTGAGATCGGCCACCAGCGCCATCACGGTGCTGGCGATAGCCCCGGACCCCTGCAGGGCCCGCCCCAGGATCACACCGTAAACGCTGTCTGAAACGGCCGCCACCGCACTGCCCAGGGCGAACAACAGCAGTCCGCCAACGATGACCGGCTTGCGGCCGACACGGTCAGACAGCCAACCGAAGGGAATCTGCAGCACTGCCTGGGTGAGGCCATAGATGCCCAGGGCCAGCCCGATCAGTGCCGGGGTCGCGCCCGGGAGGTCCGCCACGTAAAGCGCCAGCAACGGCAATACCATGAACAGCCCCAGCATGCGGAAGCTGTAAAGCAGGGCGAGGGAGCCGACGGTGCGCCGCTCCACCGATGTCATGGGATGCTCAGTAATCACGGGGGTTGGGTCTTCTAGAATGCGCGCTTATATTACCAGTTTCCCCCGCGCCAGGACATCCACCCGGGCCCGCCTGTCGTACAAAAGGGGAACACTTTGCCAGGCGGACCAGGCGCAGCATATACTGTTGGGTTTTGATGCTACTGCGCATTCAGGGCTTCTATGGATACCATCCACGTGCGGGGTGCCCGCACCCACAACCTCAAGAACATCGACCTCGATATCCCCCGGGACAAGCTGGTGGTGATCACCGGACTGTCCGGCTCCGGCAAATCATCCCTGGCCTTCGATACCCTCTATGCGGAAGGCCAGCGGCGCTACGTGGAATCGCTATCAACCTACGCCCGACAGTTCCTGTCCATGATGGAAAAGCCGGACATGGACCACATCGAAGGCCTGTCGCCGGCCATTTCGATCGAACAGAAGTCCACCTCTCACAACCCCCGCTCCACCGTCGGAACCATCACCGAGATCTACGACTACCTGCGACTGCTGTTTGCCAGAGTGGGGGAGCCCCGCTGTCCCGATCACGACCTGAACCTGCAGGCCCAGACCGTGAGCCAGATGGTGGATACGGTCCTGGCACTGCCCGAAGGCAGCAAACTCATGCTGCTGGCACCGGTCATTCGCGATCGCAAGGGCGAGCACCTGCACGTATTCGAGGAATTGCGCGCCAGCGGCTTTGTCCGCGCACGGATCGATGGCATCGTCGCCGAGCTGGACGATCTCCCGCTTCTGGACAAGAAAAAGAAGCACCGTATCGAGGTCGTGGTCGACCGCTTCAAGGTGCGGGACGACCTCGCGCTGCGCCTGGCAGAGTCCTTCGAGACCGCCCTCGGTCTCACCGATGGTCTGGCCTCCATCAGCTACATGGACGGTGACGGCGAGGACATTACCTTCTCCGCGCGCTTCGCCTGCCCGGAATGCGGGCACAGTATCGATGGGCTGGAACCGCGGTTGTTCTCCTTCAACAATCCCGCCGGCGCCTGCGCCGGCTGCGACGGGCTGGGGGTGAAGCAGTACTTCGATGCCGGACGGATCGTGCTCCACCCGGAGGCAAGCCTCGGGGAGGGCGCCATCCGCGGCTGGGATCGCCGCAACGTCTACTACTTTCACATGCTCACCTCACTCGCGGAGCACTACGGTTTCAGCATCGACACCCCGTTCGAGGCGCTCTCACAAAAGCACCAGCAGGTCATACTGCACGGCAGCGGCAAACAGGAGATCGCTTTCGCCTACGTCAACGACCGGGGGGACATATTCAAGCGAACCCACCCGTTCGAGGGCATCATTCCCAACATGGAACGCCGCTACCGGGATACGGATTCCATGTCGGTACGGGAGGAACTGGCCAAGTTCCTCTCCACCCAATCCTGCCCGGAATGCAAAGGCACACGCCTGCGCCGGGACGCCCGCCATGTTTTCGTGGATGAGCGCACCCTGCCTGAAATCACCCATATGGCCGTCGGCGAGGCGGAAGCCTACTTCGAGAACCTGCAGCTACAGGGGCGCCAGGGCGAGATTGCGGACAAGATTCTGAAGGAACTGCGCGCCCGCTACCGTTTCCTCGTGGACGTTGGGCTGAACTACCTGTCGCTCGACCGCAGCGCCGAAACCCTGTCCGGGGGTGAGGCACAACGCATCCGGCTCGCCTCGCAGATCGGTGCCGGCCTGGTTGGTGTCATGTACATCCTCGACGAACCGTCCATCGGCCTGCACCAGCGCGATAACGAGCGCCTGCTCCGAACGCTCACCCACCTGCGGGATCTGGGCAATACGGTCCTGGTCGTGGAACATGACGAGGATGCGATTCGCACCGCGGACCACATTATCGATATCGGACCGGGAGCCGGCGTCCACGGCGGACGCATCGTTGCGGAGGGATCACTGGCCGCCATCGTCGGCAATCAGGAATCGCTGACGGGAGCCTACCTGTCCGGAAAGAAAAAGATCGAGGTCCCCGCGCGACGCTCGCCACCCGACCCGCAACGACAGCTGGTTCTGGAAGGGGCCCGGGGCAACAACCTGCAGTCGGTAACGCTGAACTTACCCGTCGGCCTTCTGACCTGTATCACCGGCGTATCCGGCTCCGGCAAATCAACCCTTATCAACGGCACCCTCTACCCCATTGCCGCCACCGAGCTGAACGGGGCCACCACCCTCAACCCCGAGCCGTTCACGGCCATACAAGGTATGGAGCATATCGACAAGTGCATCGACATCGACCAGAGCCCCATCGGCCGCACTCCGCGCTCCAACCCGGCCACCTATACCGGTATATTCACCCCGGTGCGGGAGCTGTTCGCCGGTACCCAGGAGGCCCGTTCGCGCGGCTACAAGCCCGGCCGGTTCAGCTTTAATGTCAAGGGCGGACGCTGTGAAGCCTGCCAGGGCGATGGCGTCACCAAGGTGGAAATGCACTTTCTGCCGGACATCTACGTACCCTGCGACGTGTGCAAGGGCAAGCGCTACAACCGGGAGACCCTGGAAATCCGCTACAAGGGCAGGAATATCCACGAGGTCCTGGAAATGACGGTGGAGGACGCCCTCTCCTTCTTCGAACCCGTCCCCGCCATCGCCCGCAAATTGCAGACGCTGATGGACGTCGGCCTCTCCTATATCCGCCTGGGACAGGCGGCCACTACCCTCTCCGGCGGTGAAGCCCAGCGGGTCAAACTGTCACGGGAGCTGTCCAAGCGCGATACGGGCAAGACCCTCTATATTCTGGACGAGCCCACGACCGGACTGCACTTCGAGGACATCAAGCAACTGCTGGAGGTACTGCATCGACTGCGGGATCACGGCAATACGGTGGTCATCATCGAACACAATCTGGATGTCATCAAAACGGCCGACTGGATCGTGGACCTCGGTCCCGAAGGTGGCAGCGGCGGTGGAGAGATCATCGCGACCGGCACACCCGAGGCTGTGGCCAAAACCCGCGGCTCCTTCACCGGGCAGTTCCTGGCACCCTTGCTCAAAAAGCGCACGCGCCGCAAGGCGGCTTGATCACTCGCCCTTATCCGGCGCTTAAAGACCGATTGCAATCGGCCATGCAGGGGCTCCCGGACAAGCGGTAGAACCCCACTGTTCGTTCTCAACCCGGACCGGAATTGGAGTCCTCGGGCTCATTCGGCTCGTTCGGCTCATTCGGTTCGTTCGGCTCATTCGGTTCGTTCGGTTCGTTCGGTTCGTTCGGTTCGTTCGGCTCGTTCGGCTCGTTCGGCTCGTCCGGTTCATCATCGGACGATGAATCATCGTCGGATTCCCGGTCGTCATCGGATTCTGACTCATCGTCCGACTCATCGCCGAACTCAAGCTCGCCATCGAGCCCCCCTTCGAATTCGAACTCGACCTCATCCGCCATGCCGTCGGCGACCTCTTCATCCTTGATTTTCACCAGGGCGCCAACCTGCAGGGCAGCGAAGAACTGCGCCTCGGTCACCGGGTTGTCGTTGCGGTCCTCGAATCGTGCGCCGGCGGTGCTGTAGGTCAAACCGAGCAACGTGACCGTACTGCCCGGAGCGAAACTCTCTACCGGTGCCTGCACCACGTCGTCATCCGTTTCGTCGCGGTCGATCCGGGTGGCGACCAGCGCGCTGCCCACCATCACGGCTTCCACCTCCAGAAAGTCCCCGCTGGCAATATCGGCGAGGGTCATGGGGTCCGCCCTGTCAGTATCATCTTCCAGCAGTGTGCGGACATCCAGTTGAACCTCCACGGTGCCTGCCGCCAGCTGCAGAATCAGGGACCCGGACCCGACCGACGCGACGGCCGCCTCGATCTCTACCCGGCCACGGCGCGCCTCGACGGTACGCGCTGTCAGCACACTGCCGTTCCAGCTGCCCCTCACTTCCACGATTTGACCCTTGCCAAGCACCAGGCCGGCGGGCCGAAGGCTGGCACCGCTGGCGTCCACGGCCACGCCATTAACCCGGAAACTGCCCCTGCCGGCATATGCAGTAATGGAACCCTGCACGCTGACATCGTCGCCTTCGTCCAGGAGGGAGGCTATGCCGTCCTCCTGCTCGACTCTCGACGCCAGAATCCGGCCATTTTCCAGCGTACCCTTTACTTCCACCCTCATCCCGTCGGAAATCATGCCCCCCGACACCTCAGAGAGGTCCGCGGCGGAGAAATCTACCGTGTAGGCCCCGAGGGTAAATTCAGACCCGGCCAGATTGGCGACCGTGCCCTTGAGTTCGACGTCGCCCGCACTGCTACCGGTGCGGGTTTTCTTCTCCACCCGGGTTGCACGGAGCGTACCCGAACCATCGGGAAATCCGGACACCTCGACGAGGTCGCCGATGGCCAGGCTGTCGAAAGTGATATCGTCGAACACCGTGCCGGTGCGCTCGACAATCACGGGCGTGCCGAGAATAGTGAGCAGCAGGCTGTCACCGTCCTGCCCCGGTTCAATGCTCTCTATTGGCCCCTGCACCTCGTCATCGAATATGACGCTGCTGGCCGTGCCGGTCGCGCCATCGTCATTGACGGTGCCCTTGACCAGCACCACCATACCGAGCCCGAGAGCATCCTCGGAGACACTCTCACCGTCGGCGAGTATCTCCGCCTGTCCGGTCTCAAATTCGATACCGTTGACAAATATACTGCCGAAACCGTCGATGGTACCCGAGGAGGTCACCCCCGTTCCGCCGATACCTCCACCGCTGCCGGTACCCGGATCACTGACCGCGGCAAAGTCGTCGCCGCCACCACCGCCACCGCCGCCACAGCCAGACAGGAGGACAGCCAGAATCAGGCCGGTTAGTTTGAGACCGTAAGTGATGTCTTTCATGATCGATCCTCCCCGTCCGGGAGTTGCTCGGTATAGTAGATGCCCACTGCCAGATAGGCTGGTTCCGGCGCATCATCATCTGAGGGGTTGATTTCATGGCTGGTCAGCCAGTCGTGGTACTCCTCCAGCAGTTGCTGGGATTTCCTGTCGGAAAACCTGCGGAAAGCGGGAACCGTCTCCGGGGCAACACGCACGTTGGAGACCTTGCGCTGGAACAGGCGCTCCGAGGGTTCTACTGCGAGGTTGTGCCCGATGGTGGCCAGCAGCTCGGCGACATCAGAGCCCAGGATGTCGATTTTTTCTGCCGGCGTCGCTGAGGGCATGTAGGCTCGAGCCTGCAGCGTAACGCCATGGTCGCCGACGCTGACGGTGCCGCTGCTTTCCAGCACGGACAGCATCGCCGCTGGTGGTATATCGCCGCTGTACTCCTTGACCAGGGCACTGAAGCTGCCCTGCCCCCCCTCCACCGACAGTACCGCCGGTGCCCCGGCACCCGTCTGGAAACGGGGGTCGCTGGTCCAGCCGCTGATCACCCGGATTGCACGGCTATAGCGATGTGAAGAGGCCTCGTCATCCACCACCTCCAGTTCACGCAGGCGCTTCGTCTCTTTCCGGGTCAGGCCCGTCAACGCCGCCACGCCGGATACTGTCGGTCGTTTGCCGGCCTCCGCCACCTGCAGAAATCCCTCTTCGACGTAGGCCTTCCGCGCCAGCTCGCTGAAGGTACCATAGGCCATACCATGGCGTAGCAGCACCCTGACCAGCGGACGCAGCAGTCGCAGTACGGCGGCACTCAATACCTTGTGGAGCGATTCACTCATTTAATCGTTTCGCCTGGTCGCTTGCCGTCAGGCCTGGAATTCTAAATCATCCTCGTCGTCATTGCTGCGGGTCGATCCTGCCACCTGTGCTGGCAGGGGCGCGATTTTCCTACCTGAAAGTGTCCGCAAACAGGTTCTCGGACCAGTCGAACATTGCGCTGTAGTTCTCCGAGTTCCAGTCGTGGGCCTCGCCCAGCGACTCCGGCACCAGCTCCATCGCCCGCGTCTCCGTGTTCAACCTGAACACCGCGGTCAGCCAGGACGCTTCGGTTGCCGTGATGGGGCTGAAACACGCCGAGTTCGTCGTGATGTTGGCAAGGCGCTCCCGGTTTTGGGTGGAAAGTCCGGCAGCAGCCCGGATAATCGCGTCGGCGCAGACCTTGGCCTGGGAGTTTGCCATGTGGCCGGACTTCGGTTGCGCGGTGGCCTGGGAGTCACCAACCACGTAGACGCCAGGGATCAGGCTCGATTCATAGGTCGTCGGATTCACCGGCGCCCAGCGCCCGCCGCCGGTCAGCCCACTCTCGACCAGCAGTCCGGGGGCCCCATGCCGCGGAATAACATTGACCACGTCGCCATGGACATTTTCCCCGGCGACGGTGGTGACAATCCGTTCATCGGAGTTCACGCTGGCGACCGAGACACTGGCCCGGTAATCAATGATATCCCGGTAAAGCCCGTAGAAAGCCCGCTCAAAAGTGGTCCGCTCCGCCTGGATGCGATCGTTGGCATCGAGAACAACCACCCGGTGGCCGTCACCGCGCCGACGCAGTATATCGGCCAGCAGGCAGGCCCGCTCGTAGGGGCCGGGGGGGCAGCGGTAGGGCGCCCTGGGGATGGTCATGACGAACGTGCCATTGTCTCGCGGCATATCCTCCCGAATCTGGTCGCGCAGCAGGTTGGTCTGCTCCCCGGCAATCCAGGCGTGGGGAATCTTCCGGGAGTCCAGACCGGGAATATCATCGAAGCTGATTCCCGTTGCGACCACGACATAGTCACACTCGTGCAGGTCGCCACTCTCCAGTTCAACCATACCGGCAGCAATACGCCGGACCCCTCCCTGCACGATACGAACGCCATATTTATCCTGTAACGTGGAGTAATCAAACGAGAGGTCGCCGAGCTGCAACTGGCCGTTGAGGACCAGGTTGCTCATGATGCAGGAGACATGCCGGCTGTTCTTATCGACGAGTGTGACGTCGATGCCGCCATTACTCCACATCCTCAGGTACTTCGCCACCGTAGCGCCTGCGAACCCTCCACCCACGACCACCACGTGGTGTGAGGCCGCCATCGATTGCCCGGACACCACGGACAATGCCGCGGTGGCGGGAATCATCTGCAAAATAGTGCGTCGTTTCAGTGACATAACTCATATCCTCTGGCTTTCATTACTGGACCTGCGAGACCGATTCCGGTTGAACTGCCGCCCCGGCGAGGCGGGTAGCGATCGTCCTAGTCGTCGTCCTCGTCTCTCTCGTCGTCGTCATGTTCTTCGCGTTCGCGCTCGTCTTCGTGTTCGTCTTCGCGCTCGTATTCGCGCTCGTATTCGCGCTCGTATTCATGTTCGCCTGCTCGTTCAATCTCCACCTCGCCCTCACGTTCCGAACCGGCCTGTCGCTCGGGGTCATCCTCGGGCAGGGAGGCGTAGTAACGCGCAATACGCCTGATCTGCTCATCCGAATAGCCCAGAGCCTGGTGATCCATGATGTTTTCGGGCCGATCCTCGCCCTTCATGTCGGACAGGTCCTCGAAGAGGTCGCCGGCCTCCTCACCCGCAATGTCCTCGAAATCACCCCTTGCATAGCCGTTGGTGCCATGACACTGGGCACACTGGGATGCCAGGAGTCGGTTGACAGTTTCATCCTCGGCGAGAGCAGGAGATGCAGCGAACGGGAGGGAAAGGAGTATCGCGATGCCGCTTAAACGGCGCTTGCTCTGGGTCATGACGTACACCACTCGTTATTTCTGGCCGGTTATTGCTGTCGTCAGCAACTTAATTGGGAATTTAGTCCCATTTTTTAGAGGCGTCAAGATATTTGGGATTTTTTTCCCTTTTTAAGGGATTTTCGTCAATCGCGCCCACAAAAAAGCCGGGCAGTGCCCGGCTTTTGAAAGAGTGCTGTAACGCTATAGGATCTTAATCCTCGTCATCCTCTACCGCGTCAAAGCGAGGACGATCGACCAGCTCGACATAAGCCATGGGGGCCTTGTCACCGGCACGGTAGCCGCACTTGAGAATGCGGATATAGCCACCGGGACGCGCCTGGTACCGGGGCCCCAGCTCGCTGAACAGCTTGCCGACGGCCGCCTTGTCGCGCACCCGGTCAAACGCCAGGCGACGGTTGGCCACGCTGTCGTTCTTGGCCAGGGTTATCAGGGGCTCCGCGTAGCTGCGCAGCTCCTTGGCCTTGGGCAGGGTGGTCTTGATCAACTCGTGCTCCACCAGCGACACGGTCATGTTGCGGAACATGGCCTTGCGATGAGAGCTGTTGCGGTTTAGCTGACGTCCACTGTGACGATGGCGCATTTTTCCAGTCCTATATATTCTGTGCTATCGCAGCACTTTCCATTTCGTGGCGCGAGCGTCAGGCGCTCAATACCCGCTCGTCGTTCTTCAGGCTGGCCGGCGGCCAGTTATCCAGGCGCATTCCCAGGGACAGTCCGCGGGAAGCCAGTACATCCTTGATCTCGGTCAGCGACTTCTTGCCCAGGTTGGGGGTCTTGAGCAGCTCGACCTCGGTGCGCTGCACCAGGTCACCGATATAGTAAATGTTCTCTGCCTTCAGGCAGTTGGCGGAGCGCACGGTGAGCTCCAGGTCGTCCACAGGGCGCAGCAGGATCGGGTCGACCTCGTCCTCTTCCTCGATGGATTCGGATTCGGATTCGCTTTCCAGATCCACGAAAACCGCCAGCTGCTGCTGCAGAATGGTCGCGGCACGCCGGATCGCCTCTTCCGGGTCGATAGTTCCGTTGGTCTCCAGGTCCAGTACCAGCTTGTCCAGGTCGGTGCGCTGCTCAACACGGGCTGCCTCTACCACATAGGACACCCGGTGAACCGGAGAGAAGGTCGCGTCCAGCTGCAGGCGGCCGATAGAGCGGGTTTCCTCTTCCGGGTTTTCGCGGGAGTCCGCCGGCGAGTAACCGCGGCCCCGGGCGACAGTCAGCTTCATGCTGATCTCGGCATCCGAGTTGAGGTGACAGATCACGTGATCGGGATTGCGAATCTCGATATCGTGGTCCACCTGAATATCACCGGCGGTGACCATCCCGGGACCCTTCTTGGTCAGGGTGAGTTCTGCTTCTTCCTTGCCGTTCATCACCAGGGCGACGCCCTTGAGGTTCAGCAGTATCTCGATGACATCTTCCTGCACGCCTTCTATGGCGCTGTACTCGTGCAATACACCGTCGATTTCGACTTCGGTGATGGCGCAGCCGGGCATGGAAGACAGCAGGATACGGCGCAGGGCGTTACCCAGGGTGTGGCCGAAACCACGCTCCAGCGGCTCCAGGGTCACCTGGGCACGATTGTTGTGTTTCTCTTCAACGTTGATTACGCGCGGGGTCAAGAATTCATTCACTGCAATCTGCATTGGGGCACCTGTATATGTAGGTTGATCCTTGGGTGGATTACTTCGAGTAAAGTTCCACAATCAGGTTCTCGTTGATCTCCGAGGACAGGTCCTGGCGCTCCGGTGCCGACTTGAAGGTACCTTCAAGTTTGTCGACATTCACCTCGATCCACTCCGGCTCGCCACGCTGGGCAGCCAGGGCCAGGGCGGACTGCACACGCAGCTGCTTCTTGGCCTTCTCTCGCAGGGATACCACGTCACCAGCCTTGACCTGGTAAGAGGCGATGTTGACCACAGTGCCGTTCACCAGGATAGCCTTGTGGGCCACCATCTGGCGCGCTTCGGCCCGGGTCGAGCCAAAACCCATACGATAAACGACATTATCCAGGCGGCTTTCCAGAAGCTGCAGCAGGTTCTCGCCAGTCGCGCCCTTGAGGCGGGCCGCTTCCTTGTAATAGTTGCGGAACTGTTTCTCCAGCACGCCATAGATACGACGTACTTTCTGCTTTTCACGCAGCTGTACCCCGTAGTCGGACAGACGACCGCGCCGGGCGCCATGCTGCCCCGGAACTGCCTCTGCTTTACACTTGCTTTCCAGCGCACGCACACCGCTCTTCAGGAACAGGTCAGTTCCTTCACGACGGGAGAGCTTGCACTTGGGTCCAATATATCGAGCCATGTCAGTAATCCTGTAAGCGTTCTACCGCAGCGTTACACGCGACGTTTCTTGGGTGGACGACAACCGTTGTGCGGGATCGGCGTGACGTCAGTAATATTGCTGATCTTGTAGCCGCAGTTGTTCAGCGCACGGACTGCGGATTCACGACCGGGTCCCGGACCCTTGACCTGCACGTCCAGGTTTTTCAGACCGTATTCCTTGGCTGCCTCACCGGCGCGCTCGGCCGCCACCTGGGCAGCGAACGGGGTGCTCTTGCGGGAGCCGCGAAAACCGGATCCGCCCGCGGTCGCCCAGCTCAGGGTGTTGCCCTGGCGGTCGGTAATGGTAATGATCGTGTTGTTGAAAGACGCGTGGACATGCGCAATCCCGTCCACAACGGTCTTGGTGATTTTCTTACGAGTGCTCTTGGCACCTGGCTTGGCCATAATCTGTTTCCTGCTTTAATATCAACACTGCACTGCGGTGCAGCTACACTAAAAAGGATTCGCTGTCAGTTCGTGCGCTACTTGCGAATCGGCTTGCGCGGCCCCTTGCGGGTCCGGGCATTGGTCTTGGTCCGCTGCCCGCGCAAAGGCAGGCCACGGCGATGACGCAGGCCGCGGTTGCAGCCCAGGTCCATAAGACGCTTGATGTTCATGGAGACTTCACGACGGAGATCACCCTCGACCGCCATTTCGCCTACTTTCGCACGCAGTGCATCCATTTGAACTTCGGACAACTCGCCGATTTTGGCAGTTTCCTCCACCCCGGTATCGGCGCACAGACGCTTCGCCTGGCTGCGACCCACACCATAGATGTATGTCAAAGAGATAACAGCATGCTTGTTATCCGGAATATTGACGCCGGCTATACGAGCCATCCAACTTTCTCCAATCGTTAATCGCCCTGTACTGCGAATTGCCGCTCCAAACCCCTGATTTGACTCAGTTTTGCAGGGGCAGGGGGCGAAAGGCGCAGCATTCTAGCGATATCGTTGCTAAAAATCAATACGAAGCAGTACCGGGCTCAACCCTGGCGCTGCTTGTGGCGCGGGTCCGTATTGCAGATCACGCGGACCACACCATTACGGCGCACCACTTTGCAGTTCCTGCAGATCTTCTTGACCGATGCACGTACTTTCATGACACTTTCTCCAGATACCAATGTTCCGACGGACCGCTGCGCGTCTAGCGCACGCGACCGGCAGCACCATAATTCTTCAAATTGGCCTTTTTCATCACCGAGTCATACTGGTGTGACATCAGGTGGCTCTGCACCTGGGCCATAAAATCCATTACCACGACAACCACGATCAGCAGTGACGTACCGCCCAGGTAAAAGGGCACATTCCACATGACGACCAGGAACTGGGGCATCAGACACACCAGTGCAATATAAGCGGATCCGAATACCGTCAGCCGGGTCAACACGCCGTCAATATAGTTGGCCGTTTGCTGACCGGGACGGATGCCGGGCACGAAGGCACCGGAACGCTTAAGGTTGTCAGCGACTTCCTGCGGGTTGAACATCAACGCCGTGTAGAAGAAGCAGAAAAATACCACGAACACCGTAAACAGCAGGATGTTCAGCGGCTGGCCGGGGCCGATGGCAACGGCCAGGTCCTGCAGCCAGTCCGCGGAGCCGGAAGACCCGAACCACTGGGCGATCGACGCGGGAAACAACAGTATGCTGCTCGCGAAAATCGCCGGAATCACGCCGGCCATGTTCACTTTCAGGGGCAGGTGCGAGCTCTGCGCCTGGTAGGTCTTGCGGCCCTGCTGGCGCTTGGCATAATTCACCGTGATCCGCCGCTGCCCGCGTTCGATGAAGACGATCATGTAGATCACCGCCAACGCCAGTGCCAGGATGAAGAGCAGGATGAGGATATTCAGCTCCCCCTGCCGCGCCTGCTCCAGCGACTGGCCGATCGCCGCGGGCAGTCCCGCCACGATACCGGCGAAAATCAGCAGCGAGATACCATTGCCGACGCCTTTTTCGGTGATCTGCTCACCGAGCCACATCATAAATACGGCGCCGGTCACCAGGGAGGTGATAGCAATCACGTAGAACAGCATCGACGTGTCGTAGGACATGCCCTGGTTCGCCATCCCGACGGTCATGCCCGTACCCTGGATCAGGGCCAGCACCACCGTGAGGTAGCGCGTGTACTGGCTGATCTTGCGCCGACCCGACTCGCCCTCTTTCTTCAGCTGCTCCAGCTGCGGTGTCACCGCCGACATCAGCTGCATGATGATCGATGCAGAGATGTAGGGCATGATACCCAGCGCCAGGATACTCATGCGCTCCAGCGCACCGCCGGAGAACATATTGGCCAGACCCAGAATCGTGCCCTGGTTCTGGTTGAACAACGCGGCCAGCTGGTTGGGATCTATCCCGGGGACCGGGATATGCGTCCCGATCCGGTACACGAAAATGGCCAGCAGGACAAAACGAAGGCGAGCAAAGAGCTCGCCCAGACCTGCTTTGTTGACGTTGGGCAGCTGCGGTGTCGCCATTTAGTCCTCGACCTTCCCGCCGGCCTGCTCGATCGCCTCGCGGGCACCCTTGGTGACCGCCAGGCCCTTGACCGTCAGGGCCTTGCCGAGTTCGCCAGACAGGAAAATACGGGCGCGGGCGATATCCTCGCGCACCAGATCTGCCTCCTTGAGCGCCGCCAGATCAACCGTATCGCCCTGTATGGCGTTCAGTTCTCCCAGGCGAATTTGCGCAGTCGTGCGGGCGATACGCGACGTAAAGCCGTACTTCGGCAGGCGCTTCTGCAGCGGCATCTGGCCGCCCTCGAATCCGGGCTTGACCTTGCCACCGGAGCGGGATTTCTGGCCCTTGTGGCCGCGCCCGGCGGTTTTGCCGAGACCGCTGCCGATACCGCGCCCGACTCGCTTGGCACCTTTCCTGGCACCCGGTGCGGGGCTCAGGCTGTTCAGTCGCATGACGTCTGACATGATTTACTCCTCGACCCTGACCAGGTAATGCACTTTGTTGATCATGCCGCGTACGGAAGGAGTGTCCTCCACTTCCACGGTATGACCGATCCGACGCAGGCCCAGGCCGGCCACGCAGGCCTTGTGGTTCTGCAGGCGCCCGTTGGTGCTTCTCACCTGGGTAACCTTGATTGTTGCTTTAGCCATGACTAGCCAACCCGATAATCAGTTGAAAATTTCTTCGACGGTCTTGCCACGCTTGGCTGCCACATCGTCCGGGGCTGACATGTCGCGCAGGCCGTTGAAGGTCGCGCGAACCACGTTCACCGGATTGGTGGAGCCATAGCACTTTGCCAGGACGTTGTGGACACCGGCGATTTCCAGTACCGCACGCATCGCCCCTCCGGCAATAACACCGGTACCTTCCGAGGCAGGCTGCATATACACCTTGGAAGCGCCGTGCGAGGCCTTCACGGGGTACTGGATCGTGCCGTTATTGAGGTCGACCTGGATCATGTTGCGGCGCGCTGCCTCCATCGCCTTTTGAATCGCAACGGGCACCTCACGGGCTTTGCCGCGGCCGAATCCGACCTTGCCATTGCCGTCTCCCACAACGGTCAGCGCGGTGAAGCCGAAGATACGGCCACCCTTGACCACCTTGGCAACGCGGTTGACCTGCACCAGCTTTTCCTGGAGGTCACCTTCCTGCTGCTGCTTTTTCTGATCGTTGAAAGCCATGTCCTAACCTCTAGAATTCCAGTCCGCTTTCACGGGCTGCGTCGGCAAGTGCCTTGACGCGACCGTGGTACTTGTATCCGCTGCGATCGAAGGCAACCCGGTCGATCCCGGCCTCTTTCGCACGCTCCGCAACCAGCTTGCCCACCGCTGCGGCTGCCTCGATGTTGCCGGTCTTGCCCTTGCGCAGCTCTGCGTCCAGGGTCGAGGCACTGGCCAGCACCCTGTCACCGGCAGGTGCCAGCACCTGGGCATAGATATGCCTGGGCGTACGATGCACGCTGAGGCGATTGGCCCCCTGGGTGCGCATACGGGTGCGGGTGCGACGCGCACGGCGCAACCTTGATTCATTCTTTACACTCATCTCAATACCTACTTCTTCTTGGCTTCTTTACGACGGACATACTCATCCGCGTAACGAATGCCCTTACCTTTGTATGGCTCTGGCGGCCGGTAGCTGCGGATTTCGGCAGCGGCCTGGCCCACGGCCTGCTTGTCACTCCCCTTCACCACGATCTCGGTCTGGGAGGGGGTTTCCGCGGATACGCCCTTGGGCAGTTCATAGTCCACCGCGTGTGACAGACCCACAGTCAGGTTAACCGTGTTGCCGGAAGCTTTGGCACGATAACCAACGCCATTCAGCACCAGTTTCTTTTCCCAACCTTCGCTGACGCCCTTGACCATATTGTTCACCAGCGCGCGCGTGGTCCCGGCCATGGCCTTGAACTGGTCGCCGTCGTAAGCAATAGTCAGAACGTTGTCATCCTGGCTGACCTGTATGCCTTCCACCAGGGAAAGCTCCAGCGTACCCATACCGCCCTTTACGGTGACGTCACGGCCATCGATCTTGACCTCGACACCCTTGGGCAGCGCTACCGGATTATTTGCGACTCTAGACATTATTCAATGCTCGTTAAATCAGAATTAGAAAACGGTGCAGAGCACTTCACCGCCGACACCGGCAGCGCGCGCAGCACGATCAGTCATCACCCCCTGGGAGGTGGATACGATCGCAACACCCAATCCGCCGCGCACAGACGGCATTTCGTCCTTGCCCGCGTAATTGCGCAGGCCCGGGCGACTGATGCGATCGATCTCCGCGATCACGGGCTTGCCCTGGTGATACTTCAACTCGATGGCCAGGCGAGGCTTGCCTTCCTCTTCGCTGGTACTGAAGTTGCCGATATAGCCCTCGTCTTTCAGCACGCTTGCCACGGCCTTCTTGAGCTTGGAGCCCGGCATCTCCACGGTGGCCTTACCGGCCATCTGCGCATTGCGGATGCGGGTCAACATATCTGCCAAAGGATCTTGCATACTCATATTTAAACTCTCCTAATCCCGACTGGTCTGGTTACCAGCTGGACTTGACCAGACCGGGAACGTCTCCGCGCATGGCTGCCTCGCGCAGCTTGTTACGACAAAGACCAAACTTGCGATAGACCCCGTGTGGACGACCGGTCACCTGGCAGCGACGCTGCTGGCGGACCGGACTTGCGTCACGGGGCAACTTCTGCAGGGCAACCTGGGCGTCCCACTTTTCGTCGTCGGACGCGTTGGCATCATTCAGGACTGCTTTCAGTGCAGCACGCTTGCCCGCGTACCTGGCGACCATACGTGCCCGCTTCTTCTCACGCGCAATCATCGATTTCTTAGCCATTTAGTGCCTCTTTCTCTAACCTTTCAGGGGGAAGTTGAAGGCGCGCAACAGGGCGCGGCCTTCATCATCCGTACGGGCGGTGGTAGTAATGGTGATATCCATCCCGCGCAGTGCGTCCACCTGGTCATACTCGATTTCCGGGAAGATAATCTGCTCGGTCACGCCCATGGCAAAATTGCCGCGGCCATCGAACGACTTGGGGCTGATACCCCGGAAATCACGGATACGGGGAATAGCGATACTGATCAGACGCTCGAGAAACTCGTACATCCGCTCGGAACGCAGGGTCACCTTGCAACCGATGGGCCAGCCCTCGCGAACCTTGAATCCCGCGATGGATCTGCGTGCCTTGGTCACAACGGGTTTCTGCCCGGCGATCCGCTCCATCTCGGCTACCGCATTCTCCAGCACCTTCTTGTCACCCAGCGCTTCACCCACGCCCATATTGAGTGTGATCTTGGTGATGCGGGGCACTTCCATCACATTGTCCAGACCCAGCTCTTCTTTCAGCTGGGGAGCAATTTCGCTCTTGTATCTGTCTTTCAAATTAGCCATGTCTTTTACCTGTTAACCCGGTGAGCATTCGCGCTCAGGAGCCGATTACCTCGCCACTGGATTTGAAGACGCGCACCTTGCTGTCGCCATCCACCCTGAAGCCCACACGGTCTGCCTTGCTGGTCGACGGATTGAAGATCGCCACATTGGATACCTGTATGGGCGCTTCTTTTTCGACGATACCGCCGGCGACTCCCGCCTGCGGATTGGGCCGGGTGTGCTTCTTCACCATATTGACGCCGGAAACAATCACTTTATCGTTGTCCAGCACCTTGCGAACCTTGCCGCGCTTACCCTTGTCCTTGCCGGCCAGGATAATCACCTCATCATCGCGTTTGATCTTAAACATGTGCTTTCCTCTCCCTGCTTTCCGGCTCAGATAACTTCCGGTGCCAGAGAAATAATCTTCATAAACTTTTCGCCACGCAGTTCGCGGGTCACCGGGCCGAATATGCGGGTACCGATGGGCGCTTCCTGGTTGTTCAGCAATACCGCGGCGTTGTCGTCAAACTTGATCAGCGATCCGTCGGGACGGCGCACGCCCTTCTTGGTGCGCACAACCACGGCCGTCATCACCTGGCCTTTCTTGACCTTGCCCCGGGGGATGGCTTCCTTGACGGTAACCTTTATCAGGTCGCCGACGCGTGCATAGCGACGCTTGGATCCGCCCAGCACCTTGATGCACATTACCCGGCGTGCACCGCTGTTATCGGCGACGTCCAAATACGACTCTGTCTGAATCATCTTCTACTACTCCAAACTGCGGTGCAGACCGCAAAAACCTGCTCTTAGATCTGGGCCGCGCTCTCTACCACTTCTACCAGTCTCCAGGTCTTGCTCTTGGAGACGGGGCGAGATTCAGCCACCATGACGGTATCACCGATACCGCACTGGTTATCCTCGTCATGCGCATGTATCTTCGATGAACGCGTGATGTACTTGCCGTAAACCGGGTGCTTCACCCGACGCTCTATCAGCACGGTTATCGTCTTGTCCATCTTGTTACTGACGACCTTCCCGGTCGCCGTACGGGTACGCTTCTCTGCCGCCGTCATGCCTGGTTACCTGCCTTCTCTCTCAGAACAGTCTTAACACGTGCGATGTCACGCTGGTTCTGCTGCAGCAGATGGGTCTGCCCCAGCTGACCAGTGGACGTCTGCATGCGCAGCTTGAACTGCTCCTCACGCAGGGTGAGCAGCTCCTTGTTCAGGTCCTCAGCGGACTTATCACGCAATTCGCTTGCTTTCATCACATCACCGACCGTTTAACAAATGTTGTAGCAATGGGAATCTTGGCCGCAGCCAGGCTGAACGCTTCACGCGCCAGTTCCTCAGATACACCCTGTACTTCATACAGGACCCTGCCAGGCTGCACCTGGGCCACCCAGTACTCGACATTACCCTTACCCTTACCCTGGCGCACTTCCAGCGGCTTGCCCGTGATGGGCTTGTCGGGAAACACCCGGATCCAGATCTTGCCGCCACGCTTGATGTGGCGCGTCATCGCTCGACGAGCAGCCTCGATCTGGCGCGCAGTGATGCGGCCGCGGCCTGTCGCCTTCAAACCGTACTCGCCGAAGCTGACCTTGCTGCCACGGTGCGCCAGGCCGCGATTGCGGCTCTTCATGGTCTTGCGAAATTTTGTACGCTTTGGTTGTAACATCTGCGTAGCCCTTAATTAGTTGCTGACTTCTTGGCGGGGTCGGCCTGGCCTTCGCTTCCGATCACTTCGCCTTTGAAAATCCACACCTTGACACCAATAATGCCGTAGGTCGTCACCGCCTCGTGGGTGGCGTAATCTATATCCGCTCTCAGGGTGTGCAGCGGCACCCGGCCTTCGCGGTACCACTCGCTGCGTGCGATTTCCGCACCACCGAGGCGACCACCGACCTGCACCTTGATTCCCTCTGCGCCCTGGCGCATGGCATTCTGCACGACGCGCTTCATGGCGCGGCGGAACATGACCCGGCGCTCCAGCTGCTGGGCAACGTTCTGTGCCACCAGCTTCGCGTCCAGGTCCGGCTTACGGATTTCCTCGATGTTGATGTGCACGGGGACACCCATCTTATCGGCCAGGTCCTTGCGCAGCCTGTCGACATCCTCACCCTTCTTGCCGATCACGATGCCGGGGCGGGCAGTGTGTATCGTAATGCGCGCCGTCTGGGCCGGACGCTCGATAACGATGCGGCTCACGGACGCGTTCTCAAGTGCTTTCTCGATGTACTGGCGAACCTCCATGTCAGCAATCAGCTGACTGGAATAGTTCTTGCTATCTGCATACCAGATCGAATTGTGATCCTTGACAATACCTAAACGGATACCGACTGGATGTACTTTCTGACCCATATGGTCTTCTCCTAAACCTTAACCTTCGCCGTCTGCCACTTTCACAGTGATATGACATGAGCGCTTAAGAATGCGATCGGCACGACCCTTGGCGCGGGGACGCAGGCGCTTCATCGTCATACCTTCGTCTACATAGATGCTGGACACCTTCAACTCATCGACGTCCGCACCTTCGTTGTTCTCAGCATTGGCAATCGCGGAATCAAGCACCTTCTTGACGATATGCGCTGCTTTCTTCGGGCTGAACTCCAGCAGGCTCAGTGCTTCCTCGACCGGCATGCCGCGGACCTGGTCAGCGACCAGGCGAGCTTTCTGCGCAGAGATCCGCGCGCCCTTCAATCTTGCTGCAACTTCCATCTTCATCAACCTCGTATCAAGCCGGCGCTCAGCGCTTGGCCTTCTTGTCCACGACATGGCCCTTGAATGTGCGGGTCGCCGCAAATTCGCCGAGCTTGTGACCGACCATATCTTCGTTGATCAGTACTGGCACATGCTGGCGACCGTTGTGAACGGCGATAGTCAGGCCGACCATATCCGGGGCAACCATGGAACGGCGCGACCAGGTCTTGATCGGACGACGATCGTTGCTCTCTATTGCGGCCTCGACTTTCTTCATCAGGTGAAGGTCGATAAAAGGGCCTTTTTTCAGTGAACGCGGCACAATCTGTTTCCTCTACAATCTCTTGGTATCTAGCGTTTTACTTCTTACCACGACGGCGCACGATCAGGTCGTTGGTACGCTTGTTCTTGCGGGTCTTGTAACCCTTGGTCGGCGTGCCCCAGGGGCTGACCGGATGACGGCCGCCGGAGGTACGTCCCTCACCACCGCCATGGGGGTGATCGACCGGGTTCATGGCCACACCGCGCACGGTGGGGCGCACGCCGCGCCAGCGAGCGGCTCCGGCCTTGCCCAGCTTGCGCAGGCTGTGCTCTGAATTCGACACTTCGCCCAGTGTGGCGCGACAGTCCGCCAGAACCTTGCGCATTTCGCCGGAACGCATACGCAGCGTGGCGTACTGGCCTTCGCGGGCTACCAGCTGCACGGACGCTCCGGCGGCGCGGGCCAGCTGAGCACCTTTCCCGGGCTTGAGCTCGATGCCATGCACCACGCTGCCTACGGGTATATTGCGCAGCGGCAGGCAGTTGCCGGTCTTGATCGGAGCCGCAGAACCGGATTGCAGCACGTCGCCGGCTGCCACGCCCCTGGGGGCGATGATGTAGCGGCGCTCGCCGTCGGCGAACAACAGCAGCGCGATATGCGCGGTCCGGTTCGGATCGTATTCGATCCGCTCTACCGTAGCCGGAATCCCGTCCTTGGACCGCTTGAAGTCAACGACGCGATAGTGTTGCTTGTGGCCACCACCGATATGACGGGTGGTAATCCTGCCGGCGTTGTTGCGCCCACCGTTCCTGGACTGCTTTTCCAGCAACGGCTTGTGCGGCGCACCCTTGTGCAAATCGCCACTGACAACGCGGACGACGTGGCGGCGGCCGGGAGACGTGGGCTTGCTCTTTAAAACTGCCATTTCGAACTTACTCCTTAGTCAACCACGGCAAAGTCGATTTCCTGACCCTGCTCCAGTCGAACATATGCCTTCTTCCAGGTCGGCTTGCTGCTATAACCGTAGCGGTTGCGCTTCACCTTGCCCTTGACCTTCATGGTCGTGACGTTGCCTACCTTGACCTTGAACAGCTGCTCGACAGACTTCCTGATCTCTGCCTTGGTGGCATCCACCGCCACCCTGAATACGTACTGGTTGGCCGTGTCCGCAACAATCGCTGCCTTCTCGGAAACGTGCGGGCCCAACAGTACCTGGAATACGCGCTCCTGGTTCATCCCAGCATCTCCTCGAACTTTTTCACTGCGTCCACAGTAACCATGACCTTCTCATAGCCAATCAGGCTTACCGGATCGACGCCATCCACATCACGCACGTCAACCTTGTGCAGGTTGCGGGCGGCCAGATACAGGTTCTCGCCCACCTCGGTGGAGATGATCAATACATTGTCCACCCCGTACTCGCCGAGCTGCTGCGCCAGCAACTTGGTCTTCGGCGCTTCCACGTCCAGGCTCTCTACGACCATCAGGCGATCCTGGCGTGCCAGCTCTGACATGATGGAGCGCAGCGCAGCGCGGTACATCTTCCGGTTCACTTTCTGGCTGTGATCCTGCGGTTGGGCTGCAAACGTCACGCCGCCTGACCGCCAGATCGGGGACCGGATGGTTCCAGCACGGGCGCGGCCGGTGCCCTTCTGCCGCCAAGGCTTCTTGCCACCACCTCTGACCGCTGCACGGTTTTTCTGTGCCCGGGTACCCTGGCGCGCGCCTGCCATGTAGGCAGTCACCACCTGATGGACCAGGTCTTCGTTGTATTCGCGTGCGAAGGCAACGTCGGAGACGGAAACCTTGCCCGCTGCCTCGTTACCGGGCTTCACAATACTCAATTCCACGTTACTGACCCCCTGACCTTATGCCTTGACCGCGGGACGTACGATCACGTCACCGCCGGGCGCACCGGGTACCGCGCCCTTGATGAGCAGCAGGTTCCGCTCGGCGTCGACACGGACAATCTCAAGGCCCTGGGTGGTCACGCTCTCAGCACCCATATGGCCCGCCATTTTCTTGCCCTTGAACACACGACCGGGCGTCTGGCACTGGCCAATGGAGCCCGGGGCACGATGGGACAGCGAGTTACCGTGGGTGGCGTCCTGCATACTGAAGTTCCAGCGCTTGACGCCGCCCTGGAAACCCTTGCCCTTGGACTTACCCGCGACGTCGACCTTCTGGCCGGCCTCGAAGCGCTCAACCGTCAGCTCAGCGCCCACTTCAGGGGCCTCATCGGCTTCACCCAGGCGGAATTCCCACAGACCGGCTCCGGCCTCGACACCCGCCTTGGCGAAATGTCCGGCTTCGGATTTACTCACTTTTGAGGCCTTGCGGTTGCCCGCCGTGACCTGAATCGCCCGATACCCATCGGTCTCGAGCTCTTTGATTTGAGTAACGCGGTTTGGAGAAACCTCCACTACGGTTACTGGGATGGATACGCCGTCTTCGGTAAAAACACGCGTCATACCGGACTTACGGCCGACTAAGCCAATAGTCATTTTGCTAACCTCTCAGTGTACGGGGCTATACCCTCTATGGCCGTCCTGTCACTTCCCGAGCGACCGGACGTTACACACCCACGACGCTCGCCGTGAGCAGGTCTTGCTACAAGTTGTAGTTAACCAAGACTGATCTGTACTTCGACACCTGCTGCCAGGTCCAATTTCATCAGGGCGTCTACAGTCTTTTCTGTAGGCTCCACGATGTCCAACAGACGCTTGTGTGTACGAATTTCGTACTGGTCACGTGCATCCTTGTTGACGTGCGGCGAAACCAGCACGGTAAATTTCTCCTTCCGCGTGGGAAGAGGAATCGGCCCCTTGACCTGCGCACCGGTGCGGCGCGCTGTTTCCACGATCTCCTGGGTAGACGAATCTATCAGTCGATGGTCAAAAGCCTTGAGGCGAATACGAATGCGTTGATTCTGCACCTGACCTAACTCCAATCAATAAAAAACCAGAGGCCCGCAAAGGAACCCCCCGAAAAAAGGAACGCGAATTCTAGTGGCGGCCCCCATGGGTGTCAAGACGGTTTTTCAAATAATTTCAATCGCTTCGGGAGGCAGGACGGATGCGTCTCATTCCCGTGAATATTGCACACAGCAGACGGTGGACAGCCCACTCCCCGAGAATTTGATCGCCCTGGGGCCGCCTTTTATTCTCTTTGGTTATATTGGTGACGTATCGACCCGGCACAGGCCAGGACTTCGACACGGCACCATCGATGGGCTAATCGGCGCAGTTGACGCAGCGTGTCGCCTCGGGAATCACGGCAAGGCGACCGTCGCTGATCTCCTCGCCACACCGCTCACAAATGCCGTAGGTACCATCCTCCAGGCGCATCAGTGCCGCCTGCAATATGCGGATGGACTGGGCAGTCTCATTGCCAATGGCATCGACCACCTCATCGTTCTCGCGCTCCTGCGCCTGCTCGGCGGAGTCACCTGAATGGCTTTGGGTCACCTCTTCCTTGATACTTGCCAGTCTGGCCTGCATCTGAGCGAGGCGCTCTTCCAGCTGCTTCCTGAGTGCTTCCTGGGACATTGACGAATCCCCGCCTCAGGCTGCGGTGGTGAGCAAGCGGTACAGCTCATCTTTCAGGTGCACCCGGCGCATCTTGAACTCTTCCTCGGTGTGCGTGGCCACCGGAGTCACCTCATCTTCCATCTTTTCGATGCTACGAGTGAGTTCGTGATACTCATCGAACAGCTTGCGAAAATGGGGATCACCGACCTTCAGATCGTGAATGCGATCCTTCAGTTCGGGGAATTCGTGGATGAGGTCGTGGTGGTCTACTGACATTCTGGTTTCCTTAGGCGGTCTTCCGCCGTCTAAAACTGCAACCGCCAGCATATATCGCTGGCGGCTCGTGGCAATGATCCAGGTCATTATACATGCGAGACGGGGCAGGTTCACCCGCTTGACGGAGGGACGGCGAGACCAGATCATGACCGGAACAAGGTCACAGCTCCGAAATCGCGAGGACCAGACATGGACGAACACCGCAGCTCCCATTCTATCCTTATGGGCTACCTGCTCTGGGTGTTCGGCTTCATCGGGGCCCATCGCTTCTACTACGGCAAACAGATCTCCGGCACCATCTGGTTCTTTACCCTGGGCCTGTTTTTCGTCGGCTGGATCATCGACCTGTTCCTGATCCCCTCCATGGAACGTGAGGCCACCGCCCGTTTCATCCCCGGCCCCACCGACTACAATATCACCTGGATCCTGCTCACCTTCCTCGGCATCTTCGGCATCCACCGCTTCTACATGGGCAAGATATTTACCGGCCTTCTCTACCTCTTCACCGCCGGTCTGTTCGGTATCGGCATCCTGTGGGATTTTCTCACCCTCAACGAGCAGATCTCGGAAGTGAACAGGGGATACTGAAGCACTGTCACAGAAGGGCCGAAGATCGATAGTCCGTGAAGGAGAAGGCTTTTCACCAAGCGAATATCGTGGAGCGACTGAAAAGCCTTCTCCTTTAAGGGGTCGCCGGGTAGCGCCAGCCGCCGAAGATGCGCAATAAAGAAGGTTCTTCGCACAATTGCGGGAGTTGCTCGGCCTAATGGCCCCGGCCAGCCCATGCATTTTTAGTCGCGGCCCGATATCCGCTTGGTAAAAATGCATGCCCTGCCCGGGGCCTCGATCCCGACACCCCGCCCTGCTGGGAACGGCGCCCATCGAGGGGCCGCTCTGCTCCCGGGCCCGCTGGCATGATCAGCCCAATGCGACCCTGCTATTGTGCGAAGAACCATAAAAAAGCCCGGGTATTAGCCGGGCCTTACACGGGATCGCCCACGGAGTGGGCTCCTACAGGTTTTATGGTCTGACGCGGGATCGGGCGTCGGGCCCCGATCCCCGGTACTGCCGTTACTCGAGAATCTTGGCGACCACGCCGGCGCCAACCGTACGGCCACCCTCGCGGATCGCAAAACGCAGACCCTCTTCCATCGCAATCGGCGCAATCAACGTCGCAACCATCTGC
>JAHEEV010000061.1 GCA_024640505.1 Halieaceae bacterium | reverse complement strand
CCCCTCGTCGTTGTCATTGGCCCGCATCACCATGGCCAATGCGTTCCATCTCACCAGTGACCGGATCCTGCGCTCCATGAAGAGGTCCCCGGGCATCATTTTCTGGTCGGCGGGGTCAATGGTGTTACGGAAGGGAGTCGTGATCGCCGCCGGCAGCCGCAGTCGGGTATCCACCGCATGCTTGGCCAGCTCGATCAGGAGAAAAGACGCCCGCGCCGATCCGCTGTGTTTGACGACCTCGTCCAGCGCGTCGAGCCATTCCCGGGTTTCTGTGGGGTCGGTGTCTTCCTTCATACCAGCGTTTACTCCTGAGAATGACCAGGCGAGACGTCCTTCTTGCATTGCCGTTAGTTCTATAAAAGAACTTTCTGCGCACGCCCCTGGCAACAAGTATAGCCCGAATTGCCCGGCTTACCTGCAATCACGATGAAATCGATCCTGTTTTATGACTCAGAGTGTACGGATTCGGTACAACCAGGGATATATAGATTCCATTATAGAACTATAAAATGTCTTGTTTGTCATGCACTTTGGCCAATCAGCCATGAAATGAGCGGGGTGCGCGTGTTGCCCGCAGAACGGGCAACGCTCACTCAATCACATACGTTGGATGACCCGCCTTGATTGCCTCGGCATTGTCGTACCGGACAGAGTCGCCCCCGGGGAACTTGTCCCACTTGCCGGGAGCCGCGACCTGCAGGGAATGCCTTCGCTGCAGAAAAACCCGGTTGTAATAGGCCAGCCAACTGTCCTTGGTGAAGGACTGGATCGCATCCGCCAGGGCCTGGCGCCCTTCGAATTGATACTGCTTTTTGGCGATGGATTGCCAGTAAAACTCTGCCCTCTCCCACAGGTTCTTGTCCGGGCTCAGAATTTCATTGACCAGCGCAGCCTGGTGACGGTCGAACTGTCCCTGATCCAGGTCTGACTCCACGGCCTCCAGAAATACCTGCATCGCCGTCGCGATGGCGTTGGCGTCGGCTACCGGTGACTGGACCAGCATCACCAGCCCGGGCACATCCATCTGCGGCCAGGCAAAAGCGCTGACCACATACCCGAGCTGCTGCTCGGTTCGCAGTTGCTGGAAGAAACCAGTCTTTATAATCTGCGCGGTAAGCGCGGTGGCAGCCCGATCTTCCCACTCATTGCCGGCACCCTGCAGATACCAGGCGACGACGGCATCATCGTGAGGTACCTCCACGGCGTACTGCAACGCTTCCGATGGGGCCAGTTTCAGCACGCGGACCGGCGGCAGAGCTGGAGGCGGCTCGGCTTCGATGGTCTCTGCAACCATCGCAGATATTTCCTCGACCGCGTTGCGATCGTAGTTGCCATAGATCAACGTTTCGGCGGTCGCCTGACGCCAGAAGCTCCGGCCATACGCCTGCAATTTCTCCTGATCGAGTTGCTCCAGCGCTTCTATCAGTGCCTTTTCACCCCACTCGCCGTAAAGCAGGGCCTCCTGAAGGTCATCGAGCACCTGGCTGCTGGGACGTTTGGCGACACTGTCGCGCAGGCCGCGAATCATCTCCGCGCGAATGCTCTGAAAACGGCTCGCGTCCAGGGTCGGCTCCGCGATGGCGTCCAGAAGTTTCTGCAACAGCACCTCCTGTTTGTCGTTATATCCCGTGATACGCAGGCTGATTCCCTGCGCGTGCTTGTAGATACTGAAATTGAGCCCCGCCAGGAGCGCCGGGTACGTGAATTCGTTCACCTCGTCTTTTACCAGCGCGGTGTACAGCACCGCCGCCGCGGACTGCGATGCGCTCTGGCCTACTTCCGGTGAGCGGAAATTGATATAGGTCGCCCCTTTGGGCAACCTGAACTCGCTATCCTGCCGGAACCAGACCGTCTGCCGCTCCAGCTGCAGGGCGATAGTGGGAACCTCCGGGTTGTCGTCCGCAAGCGGGACCAGTGATACATCCTCGGCGATGAATTCATTGGGGGCAGGCAGTTGCAGTGCATCCGTATTCGCGTCGGCCTCCCAGGCTGCCAGCTGTTGCTCACTGATACTGCTGCTGGCATAGGGGACCTGGTAATAGTTGGAAATGCGGTCGGTCTCGACGCTCTTGTCATTGAGGACCACCAGTGCATTGTCCGGCACCAGCCGTGCCATCAGTCCGGCCAGCATCTCCTGGTCAAAACGGGTCATCATGTAGGGCCCGCGCAACACATCCTCAGGACGGTAGTGTTGCATGCCGGTAGCGATGGCACGAACATAGCTGATGGGCTCGACCTGCTCACGAAAACGAAAGCGCAGATCCGCCAGCTGGGAAGACTCCCGATAAAGCCACTCCTGCGGTCCCTCTTCGCGCAGCATTTCCAGGTAGTTGAACAACAGCTGCAGTACGCGCTGATACTCATCGACGCCCTTCTCGGTCAGGGCTATGTTCACGCTCAGCAGGCCGCCTCCACGCCAGGACAGCCCTGAGCCTGCAGCCAGGCTCTCGGCCAGGCCCTCGAGTTTCAGCTGGGAAAGCAGGCTCCCCTCCCCCTCGTGCCCTACCAGATTGCTCACGTAGGAGAGGGGCTCTACATCATAAAACTCGCGGTAATCGTCGACCGGGAACGATACCTGCAACTGTCGCAGCGTTGCCTGGGGCTGCACTTCGACCATCATGGGAAGGCTACCGGAGGCAAACAGCGGCTCTTCAATCGGCTCATGGGAATAGGACTTGTTCGGCACTGGCGCGAACATCGGTGTCACCAGTACCTCGAGTTCATCCAGCGGCTGTTTTCCGAGCACGACAAGGCGCATCAGATTGGCCGAGTAGTACTGGTCATAAAAGCGCAGCAGATCCTCGCGCACGGTGGAGTCAGGCCTGTCGGCGAGCGTTTCCAGACTGCCCACGGAGAACTGGCTGTAAGGATGCTCACTGTTCATCACTTCCTGCAGGATATCCAGACCTCGCCTGGAGTCACTCTTGAGCCCCATCTGGAATTCAGCCTCCACGGCATTTTTCTCACGGTCCACATACTGGGCGTCAAAGCGCGGAGCGATAAAAAACTGGGCAAAACGATCGAGTGCTCCCGGGAGATAGGCCGCGTCGACATCGAAGAAATAATTGGTATTTTCGAAACTGGTGTATGCGTTGTGTGATCCACCGTGCTCGGTAAGGAAACGCTGATACTCCGCTGCATCGGGGTATTTATCCGTGCCCAGGAACAGCATATGTTCCAGAAAATGGGCCAGGCCGCCGCGGCCGGGGGGATTGTCGCCACTACCCACCATGACATCCAGGGATGCTGCCGCCTTGGGCGTGTCAGGATCTGATATCAGCAGCACCTCCATCGCGTTGTCCAGGGTGATAAGGCGGTACGCGAAATCATCGTTGGGGCTCTGGACCGGCTGTGGTCCGACATCGGGCGCGCTCGCACACGAAACCAGCAACAGTGCAAAAAACAGGCAGAAAAGGCTATTGACCGCCTGCCGGACATACAACGAGCGCATGATGACTCCTTCAGCTTATAACGTCGACTTCTGATACCAGTTGCCTGGTTTCCGCGGTGGGCCAGGCATTGATAATGGCCTTGATCAGGGTGGCCAGCGGTATGGCAAAGAAAACGCCCCACAGCCCCCAGATACTGCCAAAAAACAGGACCGCCATGATGATGGCCACCGGGTGAAGGTTGACCGCCTCGGAAAACAGCAGCGGCACCAGCACATTCCCGTCAAGGCCCTGAATGACAAGATAGACCACCATAAGCCAGTAAAATTCACTGGCAAAACCCCATTGGAAGAAACTCACCAGAACCACGGGGAGCGTAACGATAATGGCGCCGATGTAGGGAATGATGACCGACAAACCGACCAGCAACCCGATCAACGCCGCATAATTCAGGCCCATCCAGGCAAAGGCGAAGTAGGAGACCCCCCCCACGATGACGACCTCCACCACCTTGCCACGCGCATAGTTGGCAAACTGCATGTTCATCTCGCCCCATATACGGCGCAGTAACGGGCGCTCGCTGGGCAGAAAGCCACCCAGCCAGTCCAGAATCTCCTCCCGGTCCTTCAGGAAAAAGAAAACCAGCACAGGGATCAGGATCATGTACACCATGACCATAAACAGGTCGGGTATGGAAGAAACCGTGCGCGAGAGCACGTTCTGCCCCAGACCGGCAAGTTCCTTCTGCGCCACGGCCGTGATCTGGTTGAGCTGTTCTGCGGTGACATAGTCCGGGTATTGCGCGGGCAGCACGCTCAGGAACTGCCTGCCCTGCTCGAGCATCCGCGGCAGTTCGCCGATCAGGCTTATCATCTGCCGCCAGGCCAGTGGCAAAAGCCCGAGGCTTATACCGAAAAAGGCCCCGATGAAAACCAGGTAGGCAATGCTGACACCCAGGAACTGGGGCAGGCCGTAGCGTTGCAGGCGTGAGGCCAGCCCCTGCATGAGATAGGCCAGAACGATGGATGCCAGCACCGGGGCCAGGATATCCCCGATCGTCATCAGCAGAACCACGCCGATGGTCAGCAGTACCAGCAGGAGGACCGATTCTTCCTCGAACAGGTAGCGTTTATACCATTTGTGGAAGATATCTAGCATTCGCGCCCCGCAGGCAGTAAGTCAATTTTTCTGCAACACATATATATAGACACCGTCGACCTCCTTCGAGGACAACAGCGGATGGCCGGACTGCTCCGAAAATACCTGAAAATCCCTCACTGAACCCTTGTCCGTGGCGCGTACGCAGAGTCGTTGACCGCGCTCCATGGCATTGAGCGCGCGTTTCGCCTTGAGCAGCGGCATGGGGCACTCCAGCCCTGTCGCGTCCAGCTCCACCACTTCCGCTTCCGTCATCATTCGTCCCCTCAGACAGGCGGCACAGTATAGCCATTCGCCCACCAGTAATGAACTTTAACTGAGCAAGCCACTCAAAGGGTGGTGTTTTTACCTTTGTCCCAATACTGGCTGCATGCGTTACAATGCGGCGACGATCTGGAAAGTGTGGTTCCATCCTGTGTTTAGACTCCGGGCGACGGCAATCCGCCTGCGGCAACTTGCGCTCCCGGCCCTGCTGGCGTGGCAGCTGTTCACCGTCAGTGCCTATGCAACCGAAGACCTGAAGCTCCCCAACCTCGGGGAGTCCAGTACCAGTATGTTCTCGGCGGAATTCGAGCACCAGCTGGGGCGCACCTGGCTGCGCATCTTCCGCAGCCAGGTTCCCACTGTGGACGATGCGCTCCTGTACGACTACCTGGAAGGGCTGATCTACAACCTGGTCACCCACAGCCAACTTCAGGATCGCCGTGTCGAGATCGTCATCGTCGACAATCCGACCATCAATGCTTTCGCGGTGCCCGGCGGAGTGATCGGAATTCACAACGGGCTTCTCCTCTACGCCCAGACAGAAGACGAGCTCGCCACCGTGCTCTCTCACGAGATCGCCCACCTCAGCCAACGCCACTTTTCCCGCGGCGTGGAATTCCAGAAGAATCAGCAGCCCCTCACACTGGCAGCCATGCTGGCAGGCCTGGTTGTCATGGCGACGGTGGGCGGAGATGCGGGCCTGGCGGCCATCTCGGCGGCCCAGGCCGCTGCCCAGGATTCAGCCCTGCGATACAGCCGCAGTAATGAACAGGAAGCCGACAGGGTCGGCATGCAAACCCTGATGGACGCCGGTATGGACCCCCACGCCGCGCCCGCCATGTTCGAGCGGATGCTGGCTGCGTCACGCTATTCCAGCGCCGAGCGAATCCCGGAGTTCCTGCGCACCCACCCCCTGTCTGAGAACCGCATCGCCGATACCCGTAACCGGGCCCGGCAGTATCCCAAACAGATCCGCCCCACCAGCCTGAACTACCAACTGATGCGCGCCCGGGTCGTCAACCAACTGGCGGAAACACCCGAACAGGCGGTCGAGAGGTTCCGGGGCGAACTCAGCGGCACTCCCCGCTCCCGGGAAGCCGCCCGCTACGGTCTGGTACTGGCGCTTACCGCCGCCGGCAGGCCCGACGAAGCGAGCCTGGAACTGGATTCGATCTGGTCCGGCGACCCCGACCGGCTGGAGTACGTAATCGCCGATGCCGAAATCGATATCCAGCGCAACGAGCCCGGCAAGGCTGCGCGCAAACTGGCCAGCCGGGTGAAGCTCTCACCGGGCAATCACCCGCTGACCATGGCCTACGCCAACGCGCTGATGAAAAACCAGCAGGCGCATATCGCAGAACAGGTACTGGTTGCCCAGAGCAAGGTAAAGCCCAATGACCCGGGGTTGTGGTACCTGCTGGCAGAGGTGCAGGGGCTGGCGGGCAACATTGTGGGCCTGCACCAATCCCGGGCCGAGTACTTCATCCTCAACGGGATACTCGACCAGGCGGAAAAACAGCTGATGTATGCCCTCAAACTGACGGGCAATGACTACCACACGAATGCGACGATCAACCAGCGGCTCAAAGATATTGCGCAAATGCGCGAACAGATGGAAAACCTCTAGACCAGCAGTTCGCGGTCAGGCATTTCCCTTGACGGTGACATTCAAGCGGGCCGCAAAATCAAGCATTCTCTGCAGCGGTACTGTGGCCCTTGCACCCAGCTCCGGATCGACAAAAATCTCGTTATCGCTGCGGTCGAACACACCGGCGAGAGTCTCCAGTTCGTTCATGGCCATCCAGGGGCAGTTGGCGCAGCTACGGCAGGTGGCGCCCTCGCCGGCAGTGGGGGCAATGATAAATTCCTTATCCGGCGCCTGCTGCTGCAACTTGTAAAAGATACCCTGGTCGGTGGCTACGATAAAACGCCTGTTGTCCATCTCGCAGGCCGCGCGGATGATCTGGGTAGTCGAGCCCACCCGGTCGGCAAGCTCCAGCACCGAGGCCGGTGACTCCGGGTGGACCAGTACCGCCGCGTCGGGGTAGACGCGCTTGAGATCGGCAATGCCCCGGGCCTTGAACTCCTCGTGGACGATGCATGCACCGTCCCAGATAAGAATGTCAGCACCACTCTGGCGGCGGACATAATCGCCAAGATGACGGTCTGGCGCCCAGATTATCTTCTTGCCCTCTTCGGCCAGATGCTCGGCCACATCCAGGGCGATACTGGAAGTGACCACCCAGTCCGCCCGCGCCTTGACCGCCGCCGACGTGTTGGCGTAGACCACCACCTCCCGATCGGGGTGCGCATCACAGAAAGCCGAGAACTCCTCCACCGGACAGCCCAGGTCCAGGGAGCACGTGGCTTCCAGGGTCGGCATCAGAACGCGTTTTTCGGGGTTGAGGATCTTGGCGGTCTCGCCCATGAACTTCACACCGGCAACCACCAGCGTCTCGGCGGAATGATCATGCCCGAACCGGGCCATCTCCAGGGAATCCGAAACGCAACCGCCCGTCTCCTCCGCCAGCGCCTGGATTTCCGGCGCCGTGTAATAGTGCGCGATCAGGACCGCGTTCTCACTCTCCAGCCGGTCCGTTATCTGTTGCTTGAGTGCTGCTTCCTGATCGGGCGTCAGGCGACTCTGTTCAGCGTGATCCAGGTGATACTGGACCTGCTGACGTATGATCTCCAGTTTATCGGAGGCTATGCTCATGGGGCTGTAAATGGCGCGGGAGAAAGAGGCGAAAGTCTATCACAGATCCCGAGCATGCAAAGCTCGCCCCGCAATGCCTCCCTGGCGGCGCGCCCCCTGCCCATCCCTTTCCGGGGGGCTCCACGAGGTATTCCTCACAACGGATTGAGCCCACGCCCGCCACCCACAAGACCACTCGAGCGAATGGCGACGCAACCCCCGCAACCTGCTTGGTAATTTTATAGCAACATTCACTAGAAATTCTCTGAAATATTCCGTATAACTTTATGTTATATAAAGAATAAGCACTAGCGGCAACAGTAAACCACACCGGCGATACTCCGGTTCCGGGGCCGCGGTGGGCAGCCGTTGAAGCAGGGACCACGGGTGGAACAGCACACAGTACTGATCATTTCCGAGAACAAGACAGATCATCTGATCCTGTCGGCCTGTCTCGAGCGCGCGCTGCCGCAACGATTCCAGCTCGCCACCCTGGATTCTTTCGAGCGCCCCCTGGAAGCCCTGCTTGACCCTGGGATCGACGCCGTCATCATGGCTCACGGGCCCGAGTCAGAATACCTGCTCCGCCTGGCGCAGAAGAACGAGGCCACGGTGCCAATCATCCTCCTGCTGGATGAGGCCTCGGACCGACTGATCACCGAGCTCAGAGAGTATGGCGCCCAGGATTACCTCGTCCGGGGTCAGTTACAGGATGCACTCGTGCACCGGATTCTGGACTACAGCATCCAGCTCAAACAGGCTCGCGAGAAAATCCGGCAACTGTCCAATCGCGATCCCCTGACCGGTGCCCTCAATCGTGTGGGGTTCAGGGCCCACCTGGAGCGGGCGATGGACCGCTCAGAGCGCTACGGCTTCAACACCGCCCTGCTGCTCGTAGATATCGATCAGTTCGCCAATATCAACGACCACTACGGTGAGGTGGACGGCGACCTGATGATCAAGACGATATCGCGACGCCTGCTGAACAAGATGCGCAGCACCGACAGCATCGCCCGGCTTGGCGCGGACGAGTTTGCCGTGGTGCTGGAGGACGTGACCTCGGCCGCGGATGTGGCGCTGATCGCCGAGAAAATGCTCAAGTCCATCTCCGCGCCCATGATATTGAGTGAACAGCAGGTCTCTGTAGATGCGAGCATCGGAGCCGCTATCTACCCGGAAGACGGCCGCGACTTTCCCGACCTGGTCGAATACGCCAGAAGTGCGATGCATCAGGCCAAAAGTGTCAAAGGCGGTAAATACATCCTGTATTCGGAAAAACTGGCTTTTGATGTGGCGGGGGGCCACTCCCTTGCTGCGCAACTACGCACTGCGGTACGCAAGAACCAGTTCGAACTGCATTACCAGCCCCGCGTGGACCTTGCCAGTGGCCAACTGGTTGGCCTCGAAGCGCTGCTGCGCTGGAACCATCCCGAGCGCGGCCTGATATCCCCCGGGGAATTCCTCTCCGTCTGCGAAGACATGGGACTGATGAAAACCATCGGTTACCAGGTTATTCAGCATGCCTGCTCGGCGCTGGTCTGGCTGCGGGAACAGAACATGGTCAACGTGGACGTGGCCGTAAACATATCTTTTTCCCAGATCCAGGACGAACGTTTTGTAGAAGTTGTGAAGGAGATTATCAGCCGCAGCGGCGCCGACGCAGCCAGGCTTGAGTTCGAGTTGACGGAAACCACTATCCTGAAAAGCCCCAGCGCGATAAAGGCGCGCATGGATGAGCTCCGCCTGCTGGGCATCTCATTCTCCCTGGACGATTTCGGGACGGGGTTCTCACAGCTCTCCCACCTGACGGAGTTGCCCATATCCGCACTCAAAGTGGACGCGGGGTTCGTCCGCGAGGTTCCGAACAACCCGCACCAGGAGGCTGTTTGCTGCATGATCATCGAGATGGCAAGGCGTCTCGGCATGATGGTGGTGGCGGAAGGGGCAGAGACCTACGAACAGATAGAGTTTCTGCGCGAGCAGAACTGTGAGCAGGTCCAGGGTTTTTACTACAGCCCTGCCATACCTCTCCAGCAACTTCCCCGTTTTATTGAGGACCAGCGCGCCAAACGCCAGGAACCGCTGTTCTCCTGAGCGAACCCGGGCGGGCGCCACTAGGCGCAAGCTCACAGTGATGATAGCCTAAAGAGAATTGTGATGCTCAGTACACGGCCAGTAATGTCCACCAATGATCTCCCAGGGTACCGTGCCAAGATTCTGGTTGCCGACGACGACCAGAACGTACGGCTATTAACGCGCCAATGCCTTGAAGCAGAGGGGATGGCCGTCGTGGAGGCGGCCAACGGGCCACAGGCGATCGATGTGTTTGTGCGCGAGCGTCCGGACCTGGTGTTCCTCGACGTGGAGATGCCAGGGATGACCGGCCTGGAGGTCTGTCGCCGGATTCGACAAATGCCTCAGGGAGAATCCATCCCGATCATGATCGTGACCGGCTCCGACGACCGCCAATCCATCGACCAGGGATTCGAGGCAGGTGCCACGCAATACAAGACCAAGCCGGTCAACTGGTCACTGCTGGGGCGTGACGTGCAATACATGCTCCGCGCGAGCAATGCCTTCAATGCCCTCAAGAGGCAGGAAGACCGGCTGCGCTATCTCGCGTACTACGACCCGCTGACCAGCCTGCCCAACCGCCGCAGTTTCAACGAGCAGCTGAACAGGATCCTGAAGAGAGCCCAGCGCCACAAAACCAGTGCGGCACTACTGTTCATCGACCTCGACCATTTCAAACGCATCAACGACTCCATCGGCCACAGCCGCGGGGACCGACTACTGGTGGAAATCGCGAAACGGCTGACCATGGAGCTGCGCGAAGACGATGCCATCAACTATTTCACGGAACAGAGCGCGGAAGAAACCACAGAATCCGAGGTGGGGACCGAGATTGCGCGACTCGGGGGTGACGAATTCACGGTGGTGCTGTCCGACGTCGAGGACATCTCTGACGTGGAAGTGGTGGCCATGCGCATCCTCAATACGCTGTCTGAGCCTATAGCGCTCCAGTCCCACAACCCCGTGGTGACCCCAAGCATCGGCATCGCCATTTACCCGCACGACGGTGAGGATCCGGATACCCTCGTGCGCAATGCCGATACCGCCATGTATGTCGCGAAGGCCGAGGGCAGGGCCTGCTTCAGGTTCTATGATGAAGAAATGAACGCCCGGGCCGTCGAACTGCTCAAGATGGAAGAGGAGTTGCGCCACGCGATGCGCCACAACCAGCTGGAATTGCGCTATCAGCCCCAGGTCGACACGAAGACTGGCAAGGTAGTGAGCATGGAAGCGCTGGTCCGCTGGAAACATCCGGAGCGTGGCATGGTCTCCCCGGTTGAGTTCATTCCCGTGGCGGAACGTACCGGACAGATCATCGAGCTGGGTGAATGGGTCATGCAGGAAGTTGCCCGACATTGCCTGTACTGGGAAACCATCGGTCTGGACCAGTTCCGGATATGCGTGAACATATCTCCGCTGCAGTTCAACCAGACCAATCTCCCGCAGTGGATCGAGGGATTCCTGGGTCAGTCGGGGCTGGCTCCGCATCGGCTTGAGCTGGAGCTCACGGAAAGCGCCATCATGAATGATGCGGAGACCAATATCGCCAAACTGCGAGAGCTGAAAGCCCTCGGGCTGGACCTGGCGGTTGACGACTTCGGAACCGGTTACTCATCCCTGAGCTATCTCAAGCGCTTTCCCATCGACACCTTGAAAATAGATCAGAGCTTCGTGGCCGACCTTGACAGCCCGGACGGCGCTGCCATCGTGGACGCGATCCTCGCACTGGCACAGACACTGAATCTCAGGGTGATCGCCGAAGGCATCGAGGACGAACACCAGTTGACCTACCTGGTTGACAGAAAATGCGACCTCCTCCAGGGATTCTATTTTGCGCAACCGCTTTATCCGGAAGATGTGCCTGATATGTTGCGGCAGAACTTCACCAGCGAGCTGGCCGCCTCCGTCCCGGCCTAGTGAACCCGCCGGTCAGGATCATTTTCGCGGCGCTGTGCACTTCGGTCTGCCACCTGACCTTTGCCCAATCGATCGCGGCTTCCGCGGATGAACCTCTCAAAGTCATGCTTCAGGGCGGTTCCAGCTCTGAATTGAAGTCCCTCGTGGAGAAAAACGGCGGTAGCATCACGCACGAACTGCACCTGATTTCCGCGGTAGGCGCAGAACTGTCCCGCTCCCAGCTCAATCAGGTACTGCTCAGCCCGCTTGTGGAGCGGCACCTTGACGACCTCTCCTTCCGCGAGGATCCCGAGGGGGAAAAAGAGCAGGATGGCAGCCCCTGTGATGTGGGTAGCGCGCTGGAACTACACTTCAACGAACAGGGAGTTAGTTGGACCTTCTACAACAAACTGCCAGCGCCGGCGAGCCTCGCTCGAATCGAGCTTGACTGGCCTCGCAGACTGGGGCCGGTGAGCAGGATCAGCTTTGGTGACCAGCCCGTCAAACAGGAACTCTACAGGCACCAAAAGGCGGGGTCACTGGATCTCCGCTTTGATGGCCCCTCCCTGCCGGCTCTGCAGGACAAGGCCGAGCTGCAGATAGATTTTGCCGACTTTCCCGCCACGGCGGAAACAAGGCCGCAACAGCGGGAACTATCCATCCGGGCGCACTTCGATGGTGATTGCACCAGCAAACTCATTCCAGCCTATACCGACAACGCCGAGAATTTCCATTATGCCGACGTGGTTGGCGCCAGCGCACTGCACCAGCACGGGGTAACCGGCAAAGGCGTGACGGTCGCGGTACTCGACTCGGGCCTGTGGGAGCACCCCCGGCTGGCCAATGACAGCGCCGGGAAGCCCCGTGTCATCGCACGCTACAACGCAATCAACGATATCGCCGGCGGGGAAGTGTTCGACGAGAGCGGTCACGGAACCCACATGACGAGCGTTTTGGCCCACAATGGCCCGGTGACCCAAAACGGCAAGCCAACCGGTTCGTTCAAAGGCATCGCGCCAGACGTACAGCTGGTGGCGGTCAAGGCTTTCAGCCAGACCGGCCAGGGAGAGATGCTCGATATCGTGCGTGGCGTTCAGTGGGTCGTGGACAACCGCGAAAAGTACGGGATCAGGGTGCTCAACCTGTCATTTGCATCACGCCCCCGGTGGAATTATTGGCTGGACCCGGTCAACCAGGCCGTTATGCGCGCCTGGGCCGCCGGAATAACCGTCGTGGCGGCCGCAGGCAATGAGGGACCCGATGCCATGACCATTGGCTCACCCGGCAATCTTCCCTATGTGATTACCGTGGGGGCCCTGACCGACTCCTGGACACCCGATGACCGCAATGATGACTATATCCCCGATTTTTCCTCGCGAGGCCCAACCCCCAGCGCACATATAAAACCCGATATCGTGGCGCCAGGTGGGCATATCACCGGTATCACACGTCCTGGCTCGACCCTGATCAAGGATTACCCCGAGTATCTGTTGCAGTCGGGAGACTTCGTGATGAGCGGTTCCTCCCAGGCCACAGCGCTGGTCTCCGGGATAGCGGCTCTAATGCTGCAACTGGAACCCGACCTAAGCCCGGATGACCTCAAATGCAAACTCCTCTCGAGTGCGGAGCCGGCTATTAACAGTGATGGCCTGCTGGCCTACAGCCCCTTCCAGCAGGGCCATGGCTCCATCAATGTAACCCGGGCGATCACCCTGGGGGAGCGCGGATGCGGGAATGCCGAGCTGCGGATCGAGCGCGAGATCAGCGGCACCGAGCATTTTGAGGGCCCCGCCATCGTCGATTCGGAAGGAAACCCCAGCCTGCCGGGCCTTGAGCGCATGCTCTCACCCCAACCAAGCGAAAAAGGCCTCAGCCTGTCCCGCAAATGGGGCGTGAAAGCCCATATCGAGCGCAACGACCTGCCTCCTACCGGATCACGGCAAGCAGATGGAGCGCCCTTTGACTGGTACGCCATCTATCAGGAGGAAAAGGCAGCGATAGAAGCATTGGCCAGGCAGCCAGACTCCTGAAATCACCGCAGTCAATTAATCCCGCCTATCATTGACCCGCCAATAACCCCCACGGGTCACCTGGCTAGAGCATTCGTCACCCGAGTATTTTCTTCTTTTATATCAAAGTGTTAGTTAGGACGCCTGACAACAGCACGCCTCGAATTACACCCGCCCCGCCAGGATGTACCCCAAAAAGGTTATATACACATCTTCATTGACCACCCGTACGGCCGTATAACGAAGTCAAGCATCCGAATAAGAAGATGCGAAAGAGATCTCACTCAGGGATCCGGAAAGCGGAAACGCGTCACATCTCACGACGCAATGGGCAATAAAACGAAGAAGGCAGGCATCTGACTATGAAAACTATCAAAACTCTCAAAATCGCAACCCTGGGCACTGCAGCACTGGTTCTGGCAACTCCCGCAATCAGCCATGCAGAAATCGAACAAGCGACGGCCACCAGCACCAGCAACGGGCACAGCCTGGTACACAGGGTGAGCCACTCGCTAGCAGCTGCCAAGTCATATACGAATTCCGGCACTTCCGGATACAAATGGGGTAAAGATCTGGAACCGAGTTCATCCGGTGCCGAATGGGCAGCATCTTCCAGCACCCGCTCCGGCTACAAGTGGGGCAACTCAAGCACAAGCAGTGCTGACACACAATCATATGCAGGAACCTCCTACCAGTGGGGTACTAAGGGGTTTTCTGAGCAGGCGGCCTACAAATGGGGCATTAGGAACTTCTCCGAACAGTCTGCTTACAAGTGGGGTATCCGCAGCTTTTCAGACCAGGCCGCCTACAAATGGGGTATCCGTAGCTTCTCAGACCAGGCCGCCTACAAATGGGGTATCCGTAGCTTCTCAGACCAGGCCGCCTACAAGTGGGGGATACGTAGTTTCTCAGATCAAGCAGCCTACAAGTGGGGCATCCGTAGCTTTTCAGATCAGACTGCGTACAAATGGGGGATTCGCTAAACCTGCTCCATTTAATGATTTCCGCTGGCGCTTGGATAGGCTGAGGCTGCCTTCACCTCTCCTATTCAAGCGCCTTTTATTGCTGAACCCAAAAAACTCGCAATAAACAGCTAAGATGTGGTGCATTTAGCCGATATCATCTAAAATCCCCGAAAATATTTCTTCAGAGATACCATACGCCTATGCGGTTACTAGGGTATGCACTCATCCTCCTAATCCTACCCGCTCTCAGGGTGCTCGGCTCGGAACTTACAGTCGCAGACATAAATTTTAGTCTTGCGGTTTTCTCGAAAAATCTCACACAACAAAGTGTCGCTCAGATATTCCAGGATTCGCGAGGAACTCTTTGGTTCGTCACTCAAGAGGGGCTTAATAGATATAACGGGCATGAGCTTGAAAATTATAGATACTCAGCAGCCAATTCCAAATCCTTAACCTCCGACAGCGTGACCGGAATTGCTGAAGACTTAGATGGTGACCTGTGGATTTCAACTCTAGGAGGAGGGTTGAACAAATATAATCCCATCACGAACAATTTCTCCGCAATTTACTCTGATGCAGAGAATCCAAACTCATTGTATTCCAACGATGTTTATTCCTTGTTTGTTGACGCGAGAGGAGATCTATGGGTGGGCCACCTTAACGGTTTCAGCGTTTACAATCATGCTTCCCAAAGTTTTACTCACTACATATCGAACTCCATCGACATTCCCTACCTTGGTGAGGTTAGTGGTTTCACACAAAGCCCTGACGGATCAATCTGGGCAGCAACACAGTCTAGCGGACTATTACATATAGAGCCTACATCGCATCGAATATCGGTTTATTCACATAAACCTGGCGACGACTCAACAATTTCCTCAAATTCTCTGGCGCGAGTAACCACAGATCGACAAGGGCGAGTTTGGCTAGCATCTCGGGAATCCGGGGTCAGCATATTTGACCCAAAAACTAAAAAGGCAATCAATTTTCAGCACTCAACTTTAGACAACGCAAGTTTGTCGTCAAATCGAACATACGATGTATATGAAGACTTAAAAGGGCAAATCTGGATAGGAACCTATGAAGGGTTGAATTTATACAATCCAAGACATAATAATTTCATAAGATACACTCGGCAAAATACAGACCTGCCTGCAGACCAGATATTTAGCATATATCAGTCGAAAGAGGGGAAGTACTGGATTGGCACTATCTTTGGTCTCGCGTCTGGTACCAAAAGTCTTTTTCCAAAATTTGACGCATTAAAAGGGCAGCTCTCGAGCAACTCCGTAAACGCCTTTGGTGAGACCAGTGATGGTAGCCTCTGGATTGGTACTGATAATGGATTAAATCGACTAACTCCAGGAAGCACTAGATTTAGTTGGATCAATGAATATACCGAGCCAAGTATTTCAAGTGCTATCGTAATGAGCCTTTATGGAGAAGGAAGGTTTCTTTGGGTAGGCACTTACGATAGCGGTCTGAACAAAATAGATGTGCTGCAAAACTCTTCTGTTTCAGTCTACCGACACAGCCCATTGGATAAAAATTCTATTGGGGCAAATGGAATCACTTCCATCCTTCGATTATCAAACCAGACACTTTTAATCGGAACGTATGGTGGAGGTTTGAGTGTATATAATGAAATCGAAGAATCTTTTACTAACCTAACACACGACCCCAATGATAGCTCTACGATAAGCAATGACATGGTTCTGGCGATATACGAAGATTCTATGGGCATGGTTTGGATTGGCACAGAGAATGGACTAAATCGATTTTTTCCCGAAGCCATGAAATTTAAAAGCTTCCATACGGAGCGAAATAATCCTCACAGTTTATCAAGCGACATGGTTTGGGCCTTTCATGAAGACGAAAAACAAAGTCTTTGGATAGGTACCGCGGGTGGCGGACTAAACCGTTGGGATTTGCCTGACAGGCGATCATCAAGGGCGAAATTTCATCAATATACGGAAAGCAACTCTCTTCCAAGTTCTAATATATATGGAATCCAAATAGATTCTGATGGCCACCTATGGCTATCCCATAACCGTGGAGTAACTAAATTCAATCCTGAAAATTCAGAATCACGGCAATACGGCGTGCGAGATGGCCTCCAGGATTCTGAATTTAACATGGGCGCTTCATTCAAATCCGAAGAAGGCGTCATTTTCTTTGGCGGGAATCAGGGGTTCAATACAATTGACCCCGAGCTGCTTGAGGAGGAAAGGTCCCCTCCGTCTATATCTATATCTAGCATAAAAGTAATGAACGAACGAAAGGAATTTGATTCTCCATATTATTCTCTCGATAACATAACTCTCGGCTATCAAGATCGAATGCTCACAGTAGAGTTCTTTGCCGCGGATTACTCGAATCCGGATTTAGTCACCTACGCTTATAAGTTAGAGGGTATAAACCCAGATTGGGTAATATCCCCTGATGCTCGCATCGCCTCATTCACCACACTGCCTCCAGGCGAATACGATTTAAAATTAGCTGCAGCCAGTCCTGATGGAATATGGAACTGGAGTGGCTTTAATGTGCCAGTAATTGTGAAACCACCCCCATGGAGGAGCCCTCTCGCCTACTTTACATATATGTTTATGGCTTTTCTTGCGCTAGCTGTTTTCGTTCGACAACAAAAGAAAGCCCAAGAGCTGACTCTGATTAGACAAAGAGAACTAGAAAACAAGGTCTCAGAAAGAACGGCTGAGCTTCAGTCAGCAAGACGTGCTGCGGAAGAAGCCAATGAGGCTAAATCCAATTTTCTCGCAACCATGAGCCATGAAATTCGAACCCCAATGCATGGAATGATCGGGATGACAGAACTATTGCTGCATACAGAATTGAGCGATCAACAGCAACAGTTCGCCAAAGCTGCGCACCGAAGCGGTGAGTCCCTGCTTAATTTAATAAATGAGATTCTAGACTTCTCAAAAATCGAGGCCTCAAAGGTTGAACTAGAGAACATTGAGTTCAGTTTAGTCGATGTAATTGACGAAGTCTGTTATCTACAAGCAGAACCTGCATCTCGAAAAGGACTTGCAATAAACAATATATATCACAGGTCAACGCCTGAAATTGTTATAGGCGATCCCACCAAATTGAGACAAGTTGTCATGAACTTGCTTTCTAACTCAATAAAATTCACTCACGAAGGTGAGGTCAATGTAAAAGTATCACCCACACCTGAAAGCATACATCGAGAAAATGTCGTCGTGAATATTACAGTTGAAGATACGGGAATTGGGATGGATGAAGCAACACAAGTCCAGGTTTTCGAAGCATTCACACAAGCAGACGCCAGTACTACCAGGGAATATGGCGGTACTGGCCTAGGGCTATCTATTTCCCGTAAATATATCGAACTTATGGATGGAGTTATTAATGTTCAATCTTCACCTGGAAATGGAACAAAAATAACCATATCAGTGCCACTTGTTTCAGGTGCTAAGAGAGAAGAGAGGAAGACAAAAACTAACTCTGGAAAGGCCTACATAGTTTGCAGCAATATTACCTGTTTTGAAATGATTGTAGGCCATTTAGAGCTGCTCAATATAGAGATCGCGCGCGTTGATAAGGTTGGAGAATTTAGCCCAGAGATTTCCAGTAACGATTTTTATGTGATCGACTTAGATCATAATTCTGACACCATCGACCTACTGAGACAAAAAGGCAATAATCCCAATGTAATACTACTGCGGTCATTTGGCGACAGAGTCGACGTAGAATATCATGAGAACTGGAAGTCAATAACCAAGCCAATAGTTTCAAAAAATCTAGAATCAGTAGTATTTGAATTGATTGGTTTTATCGAACCTAAAACAGAGGCCGCATATAAGAATAATGTTGTAACTAGTCCTGAGAAAAAACGCATTTTGATTGCTGAAGATGTGGAGACCAATCAAAAAATTCTTGTTGAAATGATACAAATGCTTGGCCATGTTACGTCTGTTGCAGACAACGGTTCAATCGCAGTAGAAAAATTCAAAAATCAAGCTTTTGATTTGATATTTATGGACTGTCAAATGCCATTAATGGATGGCTACGCTGCCACAAGGAAAATAAGACAGATAGAAGATTCTCTGGACAGGGAATCAATACCAATCATCGCATTAACTGCAGGTTTCAACAAAGAAGATAGGAAAAAATGCATCCAGGCCGGAATGGACTTCTACCTTACTAAACCATTTTCTATTGCCGACATCAAAGGCGTATTGCGGGAATATGCCAAAACAGGCAAAAAACAAGAAGGAGAAATACCCCCGCCAAACGATGAAAAAGAAAATAATGCAAACGCCACATTCACCAATAAAAACAACGATGAAGTAATGAATTTTTCTGCTGTAGAAAGCATCAAAGAGATAGAGAGACAAACAGGAAACATCATACTTCCTGATATCTTTAATGGATTTAAGGATCAAATGAATGAGAAGCTTGATCAGTTGTGTCAGTTAGTAGATTCAAGTGATCAAATTGAACTTTCGAAAGCTGCTCATGCAATCAAATCAATGAGTGCGAACATTGGCGCAGAGAAAGTCAGGAGTTTAAGTGCGCAAATCGAGTCGGACGCAAAAAATAATCAGAAAGTGAATTTGGAATTGAGTATTTCCGAACTTTCAGCTGCTCATACTGAATTCTGTGATCTATTTTCTGATGTTTATCTTCAACAATAATTCGCTTCTACAAGATCAAAGAATATAGAAATACCCACAAAATCTTTCATACTGCTCTAAATCATCTTTTAAATATTTTTAAGAGACGCCGGAAAATTGCCATTCGCCAA
>JAHEEV010000012.1 GCA_024640505.1 Halieaceae bacterium | reverse complement strand
CCCACCGCCGGCTCGCTCATGGAGGGAAGTTTCCAGGACCCGTTTTCGGCCCAGGTGCTGCCCCAGATATCCGCGTCTATATGCATTGCGCCGACGGCAAAGGTTTCGAGGAGCTCTCGAATCTCAAGACGATCTTCCACTGGACCTGTATTCATGATGTTCTCCGGAAGCTTATTCTTTAGCTTTAAAAGTTAGTCAATTATGGCTGGATTTGCCTGGATTACTGAAGCGCCCTACTATACAACATGGCTGTTTAATACTGAACCGGTTTCACAACGATGCATCTTGCTGTCAGAGACAAGTATGGCGACTGATATCGAGCCCACTTCTAAAACCTACCTTTCCCAGGGTCTGAAACTGCATTATCTCGATTGGGGGAACGAGGATGCGCCTGTGCTGTTTCTCGTACATGGCATGCGTGATCACGCGCGCAGCTGGGATTGGGTGGCCCGTGAGCTGCGGCACGACTGGCATGTCGTCGTGCCGGATTTACGCGGGCATGGTGATAGCGAATGGTCGCCCAATGGCGCCTACCACACGCCCTATTATCTGCTCGATTTTGCCGACCTTGTCGATACTTTCGACTGCGATCAGATAAGCATCGTCGCGCACTCATTTGGCGGTAACCCCGCTGCCCGTTTCGCCGCGCTGTATCCACAGCGGGTACGCAAACTCGTGCTAATCGATGCCATGGGACCGACCGCGCAGGTGAAATCGCGATGGAATAAACAGGGCGTCGTGCAACGAACGCGAGAATGGCTGGAGAAGTCGCGTGACATTACGCTCTCCAGCCCCAGGCGCTACGCCAGTCTGGACCAGGCCATTGCACGCATGGCCGAAGCCAACGAGCACCTGTCGATCGATCAGGCCCGTCATCTCGCCATACATGGCGCGCGTCATTATCCCGATGGCTATGGGTGGAAATACGATCCGCGGATCTGGAATATGGTGCCTGAGGATTTCGCCTTTGACCTTGCCGAATACTGGCGCGAGATCAGCGCACCCACGCTACTGCTGTGGGGCACCGAAAGCTGGACAACGAATCCCGCCACGGATGGCAGTGCGGCGCATTTTAGCGATCACCGCACCCTCAGCTTCAAGGAGGCCGGGCACTGGCTTCATCATGATCAACTCGACGCCTTTCTCAATGCCCTGCGGGAGTTTTTATGAGTAGGGTAGACCGGAAAAGGCGATCCCTGGCTACTCAGGTCGCAGCGCGAGTACGCTGCCTTCGGCATCTCCCGAAATGTAAACGCATCCGTCGGAGCCAATGGCTATGCCGGTAAACGAGTTCATGGGCCCGGACAGGTTGCCCACAGCGCCCAGTTGCACGCGAGCCAGGCCGGGCGGCGCGCCCACCGGCAGGTTGGAGGCGATGGTGCTGCGCGATCCACGGCCCAGGTCACAGGTAATCAGTTCCCTGGTCCCGACGTCAATCACATAGAGTGTGTCACCGTTGACGGCAAGGCCCTCGGGTTGTTGTAAGCCATCCACAATGGTCTCACTTCTGCCACCGGCGAGTCTGACGATGCGTCCTCCGCCCGACTCGGATACATAGCAAATGCCCCCTGAACCAACGGCCACGCCGACGGGTCTGTCCAGTCCATCAGCGAGCTCCGCAACATTGCCCGAGTCGATGGAGAGGACCCGTCCGGTGCCATATTCGGCAAAAATGATGGTGCCGCCAGGCGCGAGGGTCACGTCCATGGCCCGGTTAAAACCGCTTGCGAGAATTTCACTCTCCTGCCTGTCGGGCCAGAAACGCGCAACATCACCATTTGCCGTCGTCACAACCCACTCCCCGGGGCCCGCCGCCACGACACCGCGAGTGAATCCGGGAAAGCCCGGCGAAAACAACATGCCCACGAGCCGGGGCTTACCTCCGGGCTGCAGAATATAGTCGAAACCGCCATCGGCGACGAACAGCACACCGTCATCATCGATTGCTACCCCCATGGGCCACTGAAAGCCCTCCGGCACCAGAGAGCGCACCTGGCCCGAAGCGAGGATTTCATTTATCTGACCGGTGATACTGGAGACGAACAAACGGTCGCCAACGAAGGTACAGTTGTCGAGTCCTGGCGCGAGTTGGGCCAGCACGGTTTTTTCGCCGGTGTCGGGGTCTATCCGCAGCACCTGGCCGCTGGCGACCTGTGTGGAGACGATGTAGCCTTTGGAATCGAATTTGACGGAATCCGGGACACCGAGTTCGGTGGCCACGACTTCCGGACTGCCGCCTTTGGGATCGACCCGCCAGATCTCGTTGGCCGCCATGACAGGGAAATAAAGTTTGCCATCCGGACCCACTTCGAAGGCGTTGGGCATGGGGACTTTATCCAGAATGACCCGCGGTGCGCTGCCATCCAGGTTCAGTTCCACAATGCGACCATCGGGTCGACATTCACCGGCGTACAAATGCCCCTGGTGCATGGTGATCGGGTTGGCACAGGGCATGTCGCCGTATACGACCCGGTACTCGCCATTGGGCTGGAGAACACTGACCCGGCCCTCGGTGATTTCGGTGGCGTAAAGGTTGCCATCCTCGTCAAAGGCCAGGTCATCCGGGCCGATGATGCCGGCGCCCATCGGGCTGATGGTTTCAATCTCGCCCGTGTCGACATCGATGGCGCTCACCTGGCTGCCTGCTACCTGTGCAACATAAATCCGGCCATCGGCACCCGTGCGAATGCCGTTGGCACCGAACAGTCGGCTCGGCTGTGTCAGGCGTTCGAGTGCCCAGCCTTCAGCCAGCCTGGTATCGATTTCGGCGCGAAAATGTCCGGCGTTGGGTGACATCATGTTTTCTCCTGATCCTGAATGCCTGTATTCATTAAGACGCGCGATCCGCCTGTATATTACACCGTCCCGGCCGTTAGTTGCTGCACTGCGTATTCACAGGCCCGCGCGGTAAACGCCATATAGGTGAGAGATGGATTCACGCAGGAGGATGACGTCATAAAAGAGCCGTCGGTCACGAACAGGTTCGGCACGTCGTGGGCCTGGTTCCAGCGATTGAGTACCGATTCCTGCGGGTCGTCGCCCATTCGCGCACTGCCCATTTCATGAATCCCTGCGCCGGGTGTGGACAGACTCTCGCTGTCGCCCAGCGGAATACTCAGCGCCGCACCCGCAGCCTTCATGATATGTCCGGCCTGTTGTTGTATATCGCGAGCCATCGAGCGTTCGTTGTCGCTCCACTCAAAATCAAATGCAACCTGGGGTATGCCGAATCGATCAACCTTTTTCTTGCTCAGGTAGAGCCTGTTGCGTTTTCGAGGCAGGCACTCACCAAAACCTGCCAGGTACCAGGTCCAGTGTCCGGGCTTGCGCAATTCGTCTTTCAATGTGGCACCAAAGCCTTTGCTGTTGTACCGGGACATCCAGTTACCGCGCATTGTCATGGTCTGGAACCCGTACCCCCTGACAAAGTCGACGTCCTCGTCCTCTCTGCCGATATTCCGGAATCTCGGGATATACAGGCCGGTAGGGCGATTGCCGTAGTAGTAGGAATCCAGGTGGTCCGTGAACATGCCGGCAGCCCCTATCCCCAGGAAGTGATCCATCAGATAGTGTCCGAGCACGCCGCTGCGGTTGGCGAGCCCGGTGGGGAAGGTATCGGAGGTCGAGTTGAGCAATATCTGGGTGCTGGCGACTGTCGAAGCACAGAGAAAGATGAGTTTTGCCGACAAAGCATCCCTTGCTCTGGTTTGGGTATCGATCACATGCACCTGGCTGATCCTGCCGCTGGCTTCATCGTAAACCAGTCGCTCCACGACCCTGTTGGATTTCAGCGTCAGATTGCCTGTTGCATACGCGGCGGGGAGAGTGGAGCTCTGGGAGCTGAAATAGCTGCCCGTCGAGCAGCCGCGCTCGCAGGGGCCGCAGTAGTGACAGGCGGAACGACCCGGCAGGTCTTCGGTAAGAATCGCCGTGCGGGCATTTGTCAGGCGAATTTCAGGGGTGTTTTTTGCGAGGCGCTGGTGGATCGTCTCCTCCAGGGCAAACCACGGCATGGGTTTCTGGAACTCGCCATCGGGCAGTTGAGGCAGACCCTCCCGCTTGCCGTTTACACCGATGAATTTTTCCACGTGGCTGTACCAGGGCGCGATTTCTGTGTAGTCGACCGGCCACGGTATTCCGTGCCCGTCCCGCTGGTTGGCGTTGAAGTCCTGTTCGCTCCAGCGGTAGGTCTGACGCCCCCACGTAAGGGAGCGCCCGCCCACAACATCGCCGCGGTACCAGTCGAAAGGTGTGCCCTCGTCGGTGGCGTAGGGGTTCAGCTTGTCGTTGTTCCAGAACTGGCGGTTTGCCGCGTTATAGGCGTGGACCTTGCTTTGAATCGGATACTCCTCTGCGTCGAGCTCTCGATCTGCCTTGCCCTGGAAGGGCAGTTTCCAGCTCGGCGCATGTTCACCGAGGTAGCCGGAGCCGTGTGGCAGATCGCGACCGCGCTCCAGTACGAGCACTTTGAGGCCTTTCTCGGTCAGTTCCTTGGCGGCCCAACCCCCGGTAATTCCCGACCCGATCACGATGGCGTCGAAATCATAGTGGTGTGAGGGTTTCATTTCAGTCTCTGTCATTCAGATAAACATATACGACGCCCAACTGCTCTCACTGGGGGAGAGGGGGGCGTGACCGTCGAAGCGCATGGGCATTGCCTTGTAGCGAAGTACCTCACTGGCGCCGGCTTCAGAGGTGAAGAATCCCCAGATCGTGAGTTCCTTCAGCATGCAGATGAAGGGCGCATCACTGATGAAATCGCGCCTGAGGTTGCCAGAGGCATACCAGGGTGATTCTGCGGCGGCATTCTCCAGGGATTCCAGAATTGACAACTGCTGTTGCGCGTCCAGCTGATCGAAGGGCAGACCGAATTTCTGTGGAATTCGTGCTTCCATGTCCTGCAGGCCGCCGGCAAACACGGCCCGTTCCTGGTCATTGAACCAGTCGGCTACCATCAATTCGATAAATCGTGGTACCCCCGCATCTATCGCCCCCGGGGTATCTGTCCGGGGGATTATCACCTCGGTCATTGCGGCGATAATTCGGCGTTGCGCCGGGGTGAAATAGGCCACCGGTTTACTGGCGTAGTCCGGCGCGGCCGCCAGGTAGGTCAACTGTTCTTCAGACAGGGCGATGCCCGCACGGCTGGCAGTGATGCCGCCGACAAGTATGGCCGCACACTCGAGAAATTCCCTGCGATTCATAGTAAGCAATCCTGCTTGATCCCGTTTTAGCGAGGAGGTTAGATCAACGTTCCCCACGGCGTTACTCACTGGACCACGACCCGTACCCGGTCCAGGTTCCATATCCTTGCGTAGAGGGTGTCCGGATCTCCTCGCCGCTGGGAAATACCGCGTAGGGCGGGGAAATAGGTGCCCGGGGTGTCGAAGTTGTGAGAAGTCGATAAGGTTACCGATCGCTCTCCTGTAACGATCGGTGAGCTGTGTGCAAAGTTTCCGGTGCCATCGAAATCCCACTCGGCCCTGATCACCGAGCCAGTGCCTGGCGGGACTGTTATGGTCCCGGTAAATTGGACGGGCTCCCCAGCGTTTACCTCGATGCGCTTACCTCCATTTACCGCGATAGCGACCACCGGCTGAATGCCTTCGCGCTCGGCTGCCGAATCCGGTACGACAACCTGGCCGTCGATAATGTCATAGTGTGTGCTAGCCGGCGCCTCGACGCCCTTTTCGACCCAGGCGGCGAGATCCCTCAGCGTCTGCTGCAGGACGCCCTGATAGGAGACGACTCTGGTCTGGTCCTCCAGTGCGGGCTCATCGCCGTGCAGGGCATGATCGGTGTAGTACAGGCGGAAGTGGTCGTCGGCCCGGTCGCCGAAATGCCCGGCTACACGCTGGCGATACCAGTCCGCCTGCCAGGGCATCGCCTCGCGATCCCACAGGGAGGCCACGACGATCATCTTGCCCTCGAATTGTCCGGTCATCTGCGAACCGGAGGTTGCCTGGACGAACAGCGGCCCGATCAGCGTCGGTCGCTGCGGATAGATCGGCTGGCCATCTGCTGAGCGAAACTGGTCCCAAACAGGGAAATCGGGGCCCGGTACCTGGTGGCGGTGATAGGTCTGAGCCGCCAGGAAGTTTGAATTGTCGACCCTGACTTTATCGCCTGCCTGCAGCCGTTTGACGGCGGCCGCATCCGCAATACCGAGCACGACGACGTCGTCGGCTATCCTGGCCAACGGGAGCGTCTTGCCCGCTGCGTCACCGCTGAGTATCGCCAGGTCGCCGCCCAGGAAGTCCACTTCGGGGGGCGTGCCAACCAGGCGGAAGCCCACGATTTTCTCGCCATCCGCGCCGGTGGGGACCCGGAAGGCCGTATCCACACCGCCACGCGCTTTGTCGTCCCAGGGATTGGTGTAGATGTGCAGGCGCGCGGCCTCGGCAGCGGTTACCGGCCCGGCGACGGTCGTCTCAAACTGGACGCGATAACCCTCGAAGCTATCGGGGTCGTCGAAACCCAGATAGCCTGGCCTGGTCCAGAAATCCGTAAAGTAGCCCGGGTCCGCTGCCACCACGCCCTGGTAGAGTGCAGCAAAGCCGTGTACCCCCATATTTTTGTGGCCAAACCATGACGGCGGTGGGAAGCCCATCTGCGTCACCTCGCGCAGGGCGGCCGCTTCCTCCTCTGTCAATCCGGCATAGGGGTTGCCGCTGCCACCTGGTTCGACGGCATCGACGATCTGCGGGAACTTGTCCCTTAGAATGCGCATGGCGTGCATTCGCACCGAGAACATATTTGGAATCGCCATGGTAGAGCCGATCACGTAGGGCACCACACCGTCCCACACGCCGGTGGTGTTCTCGATGGAACCAATAGTGCGATAACCGCCGCCTGAACCGCCGTAGGCATAACCATAAGGCCGCTTGTCCGTCTCATAAATGGCTTTCGCGACCGCGCGGGAATAGCGGGCTGCCGCCGCGTTGGCGCGATAGGCGGTGATAGTGGGGTCTGCACGGGTACCGCCCGGTGTGGAGAAATCCAGCGATCCACCACCGTTGGTCTCGACGAAATAGGCCCCGCTGTCCATCGAGAAGCCGATCTTGTTGTATTCCCCGGCCGGCATCCTGGAGGCCAGGTTCTCACTGTCCGGTATAGGGGTAATGTGTTGAAAGAAGCGCCCCTCGTATTGATCAGTCGGGGGAAAATAGTAGGAAAAACGTGTTTCGGTGCCCGTGAATCCGCCGTGGATATAGCGATGCCGGACGGGCTCCTCGCGCTGCTCGTCGATGTCGATATAGGGTTCAGCAAACAACGGGTCCGCTTCGATTGCTGCTGAGTGCATTTCAGGGGCCGCATTTTGCGTAAGCTTCTGATGACTGTCGCTCATGTGGCGCATGCTCCAGTGGATGACGACTTGGAGAGGTTACCCGCCCAGGCCATGGCGCGTTCGAGGAGGTCCTGGTATTCGGGTTCTTGGTAAGTCTCTTTTGTGTGGCCCATAGCCGAGTAGAAAACACGCCCCTCCCCGATACAGTGCTTCCAGATGATGGGGTGGTCTGCGCCCATGGCGAGGTCTTCGCCGAAGAAACTTCCCGGGGAATAGGTGGACTCATCGACTGTCGCCAAAACGGTCACACTGTTGGGCCGCGGGCTGGTGGCGAAGGAATACCATTCGTCCCGGCGCACCCAGGCTTCCGGTGTCTCTGCGACAATGGGATCCGGCGGTTGCTCTACCCTGACTGTGGCATCCTGGAACTGGGGGTCCATGGGGTGACCGATAAAGCGCGCGCGGATAACCTGATCCTGGTACCAGGGCCAGCCCTCGTGACTGTTGTCTCCGGCAGCGTGCAGGCCCACGAAACCGCCACCTTGCTCCAGCCAGGTACGCAGGGCGTCGCGCTGCTCAGGGGTAAGCACATCCCCCGTGACGTTGTTCCAGACGGTCAGGTCGAAACGCGCCAGGTCCCCGGTATTGTATACGGCGCCGTTGTCAGTGAAGTAGACGGCCCAGCCACGTTTTGCTCCGAGGTCCTGCAGTAGCTCTTTCGCAGCGGGTATCGCTTCCTTGTGAATGAAACTGTTGGTTTTAGAGAAGACCAGCACCGCCGGGTGTTCCAGGGCGGGCACGTCCGGCGGTACGGTTTCAAACACAGGCCATCGAAGAAAGCCCATGGATCGCGCCCGCATCACGCCATGGATCGCCAGGACCAGCAACACCAGCAAAACCAGTGCCAGGCACCAAATCACGTGTTTGCGGCTTATTCGAATCATGCCCGTCTCACTTCTACCGCCCGGCGACCGCCAATAGCGGCGCTGCCGTGAATTTATCGGAGCCTACTCGGCTGCCTTTTGTTCATAGTAATCTCGCAGCACATAAAAGGCTTTCTTCTTCTCTCCTGTTTCTGACACCAGACCCTTGCGATTGTAGATGTCCTGGATGCCGTTCAGAGAGCGCATGGCGGATCGAAAATCCTTCAGTATCCACGGCGACATTCCCTGGACGAAGTCATCCGGCTTCCGGTGCCAGATCGAAGCTGCGCTGGTACCAGACGGCGTTGCGATAACGAAACAGGCGGTCATCCTGGGTATTCCAGTCACCCGGAACGCGCAACTGGCGGCGGGGGTCAAAGCTGAACTCCACCAGTTCCATACCGGTTCCGGGGACTGGCACCTCGTAGTAGGCGCCGCCGAAAAGGCCCTTGGCACCGATGTCATGCTCATCGACGATCACATTCCAGGGGCCGTTGAGGGACACCCGTTCCCGACCGGCGATATTGGTCATCAGTGGTGGCCCGGGCGGCAGATTGCTGGTCTTGGCCCCAAACAGCGCCAGGCCGTCCTCTCCTTCATTGGCGGAGTTGGATGACTGGGCGAAAACAATCGCCAGGAATGTGAATGAGATAAGGCGTAGGGCGGTTTTAATGACCATGACTGTCCCGTCTGATGAGTTCTACCCGTTTTTATTCTGGTACGGTATGGCTCCCGATCCCGGCTCAGCTCACCACACGGCCGCCGTTCACACCGATGGTCTGTCCGGTCACATAGCTGCTCGCGTCGGAGCATAGCCACGCGCAGGCATTGGCGATGTCATCCGGCTCTCCAACCCGGCGCACGGGGATCGTGGCGGCCAGGGTGTCCGTCGAGATATTGAAGTTTTGCCGGTTGGCTTCCGACATGATCGTCCCCATCACCGAGCCCGGCGGGATATTGTTCACGGTGATCCCGAGGGGCCCCAGCTCCTGTGCCAGCGTACGCGTCAGTGTGATCACTGCGCCCTTCGACGAAGAATAGTGCGCGGCGTTTATGGCGCCGGTCTGGCCGCTCGATGATGAAATATTGACGATCCGGCCCCAATGGGCGGCCTTCATGTCAGGCAGCACTTCCTGAGTGACGATGAAGGTACCCTTGACGTTGACACGGTAGATAAGATCCCATTCATCCTCCGTGATGTCCTCGAAGGGCGTGAAGTTCACAATACCGGCATTGTTTACCACGATGGTGACCGGGCCGAATGCCTCGCGCAGCCTGGCGAGTGCGGCTCGAACCTGTTCGCGCTCCGAGATGTCGGCACCCAGCGAGATGGCCTGACCACCGGTTGCCTCGATCCCTGCAACCGTATCGGCACAGCGAGCGGCGTCCAGGTCCAGCGCGCCGACCGCGATACCTTGGCTGGCCAGCTTTTTCGCGCAGGCGGCGCCGATACCAGCCGCTGCGCCCGTGACGAGAGCTACCTTGTTTTCCATAACCAGAGTCCTGCCTGTCCGAGTGTTGGGGCGTATAATGCAACAGAACACCGACGGACAGTCAAGAACACGTTGTCGCAACAGGCGCGATCATGGCAGCGACGTCGGCGGAGCGCGTTAGAAGTGATTAACACTGCACCGTGTTACATCCATTGGCAGAACGAGCAGAGGAGACAGCAATGACATTTGCGGATCGATACGGCCCCTGGGCTGTCATAGCCGGCGCATCGGAAGGAACCGGGCGGGCATTCGCCCGGCAGATTGCGGCGCAGGGTGTTAACTGCGTCCTGATAGCCCGGCGCAAAGAAACGCTTGAGGTGCTGGCAAAGCAGATTCAGGACGAGAACGGCGTCAAATGCGTCATCGCCACTATAGATCTTGCAGCAGTCGACGCGTTTGAGCACATCCGTGCTGCCGTCGGGTCACGTGAGGTAGGTCTTTTTGTCAGTAACGCCGGTGCCGATACGACGAATACCCTTTTTCTTGAATCACCCGTCGATGATTGGGTGGATCAGGTTAACCGTAATGTCCTGACCGTTATGTGCTGCTGTCATCTTTTTGGTGGCCAGATGCGCAGCAGGGGCCGGGGCGGCATCCTGCTGGTTGGCTCCGGGAGCTGCTATGGTGGCGCGAGCTTTATGGCAGTCTATTCCGGGACCAAGGCCTTCGATCTCTGTTTTGGCGAGGGGCTGTGGGCGGAGCTGCAACCCCATGGCGTGGATGTGCTGAATCTGATACTGGGACGTACCGACACGCCGGCCTTCAGGAACACACTTGCCCGACAGGGGCTGCCTGTTCCTCCGGATCTCGCATCACCGGACGAAGTGGCCGAAGTGGGCCTCAGTCGGCTTCAACTGGGTCCTGTACACAACTGGGGGCAGGAAGATGACCAGGCGGGATTTGCGCCGACCTCAGCCGCGTCGCGACGCGCACGGATCGAGGCTATCGATGCGGCAACCGTGAATATTTTCAGTAAAAGGTGACGACCCTCGGGGCAGGGCGTGGGGCACAGTCCCCAGGGACAGTTTTATATTTCCTGTTTCATGTTGGCGGCCATTGCCATAAGCGCATCTCCTCGCGGCATCGAAAGCAGTGCGTCGAACATGGCTTTATAGTGTTCACTTGGGACATAGACCGGCCCGTTTTTGATATTAGCCAGCGTCAACTCTGCCACCTCATCGGGTGACATCACATCGTCCAGCGTGCCGGCGTCTATGCCTTGCAGGACCAGCGCTTCTGTATCTGTGGCCCCGGGGCAGAGCGTCAGAACGTCGATGTCCTCTTGTGCCAGCTCGCCCCATAACCCCTGTCCGAGACTGTTGAGAAATCCCTTGGTGGCGGCATAGGCCGTGGAAAAAGGGCAGGCGATCAAGCCTTCAACGGAGCTGGTGAAAATGATGCCACCCTTGCCCCGGGCACGAAGCCGGGGCAGGAAGCCATGCGCCAGCAACATCGGCGTATTGCAGTTGACCATCAGCATATCGGCCAGAGTGCCGGCGTCACCGCTGGCGTACTCGCCTTTTACACCAAAGCCCGCGTTACTGATGATGAGTCCGATATCGAGAGACGAGGTGGCTTCCAGGATTTGCGCTGCCGCCATCTGACCAGAGAGGTCTGCCTGACAGATGGTTACCTCGACGCCATGGTCCCCTTGCAGGCGGGAAGCCAACGCATCAAGGCGCTCTACCCGACGTGCAACAAGCACCAGGTCCAGGCCTTTGGCGGCCAGCAGTTCGGCAAACGACTTACCTATGCCTGACGATGCACCTGTGACTAACGCCACCGGACCGTAATGGTTTTGAAATTCTTCATGGCTCATGGCTGGTATCTGGTTCCGATTGAGTGGGGGGCCATTAAATGACGATTTGTCGCTGTCAATCAACGGTTCCCCTCACACCTTCAGCGCCCGGGTAGAGAATACAGGGCCGGTTGGCAGCTCGGGAGGCCCTGGGGGGACATAGTAATAGACAACAGCGATGATTATATTATACTACGTTTCGTTAATCGTCCCACGATAGCGCACAAACGCTCAGCGTTTTTCGCCAAGAAGAGGCCAAGAGATGCAGGTTGCGATCATTACCGGTGCCGGCAGCGGCATCGGCCTTGCCACAGCGAAGCAACTTCACCAGATGGGGATGGCAGTCGTCGGTGTAGGTCGCGATCCTGACAAGCTGGCGGCGCTGGAAAACGGGATCGGTGATGCCGAGCGGGTCGCGACCCTGTCAGTGGATATTGCCGCCGATGAAGCACCCCAGGCCATCGTCAACCTGGCCCTGGAGCGTTTCGGACGGATCGACTTCCTGATCAATAATGCCGGCCTTGGCAGCCCGAAACCCTTGCACGAGACGGACGACGATTCACTGGATCTTTTCCTGGGGGTTATGCTGCGTGCACCGTTCCGGCTTGCGCGTGACGCGATCGTGCACATGCAGCCCGGCTCGGCAGTTATCAATGTGACATCGACCTTTGCCGTCGTCGGAGGGCGGCGCGGTGGCGCCTATTCCGCGGCAAAAGGTGGACTGACCGCACTCACCCTGCACATGGCCTGCGAATATGGTGCCCAGGGCATCCGTTCGAACTGTGTCGCTCCGGGGGTAACCGTCACTGATATGGTTGCCCACCGGCTGGACGACAAGGGCTTCAGGCGTATGAATACCGAGATGACGCCCGCTCCGCGCCTGGGCAAGGTAGAAGATGTCGCCAGTACCATCGCCTTTCTCTGCTCGGAGGGCGCTGCCCATATCAACGGCCAGACAATCGTGGTGGATGGGGGCTGGTCGACCACCAAGTATCTCTCGCCCGAGGCCATGAACGCCGAGTGGGTGACTACCTCCGGAGATTAGAGTGTCCCCTGCCGGAACGGCGCGTCCGTACCATCAGTGACATGATCGCACCGTCCCGGACGAAGAACTCAACTCACAGAAAAACCCAATGAACTGGAGTTACACATGAACAACAAAACCCTGGACTGCTCGGATCTCGATCAATACCTCGGCAAGCCCATGGCGCCTGCGCGCATGAAAGAGCCGTTGCACAACAATGATTTCCGGCGCTGGGTGCAGGCGATGCACTACCCGAACCTGCTGCACTACGATCATGACTTTGCCGCGGAGGGCCGCTACGGCCGCCTCGTGGCCCCCCAATCCTTTGCGGTCGCCACCGACGACGGGCACGGTGCCGGACCCGCCTGTGCCGGTTGTATTCCGGATTCCCACCTGATCTTTGCCGGTGACGAATGGTGGTTCTATGGCCCGCGCATTTTTGGTGGCGACGAAATCACCAATGAAAAGGTCCCGTTCGACTACGTGGTCAAGGAAACCTCTTTTGCCGGCCCGACCTGTTTCCAGCGCGGTGACAACAATTATTACAACCAGGATGGCGACTATATCGCCAAGCAGCGTTCGACCTCCATTCGCTACCGCCGCGATGCCGCGGTTGAAATGGGTTCACTGGATGCCACGGACGATCCCGAATGGTCTGAACAGGCGCTCAAGGAACTGGAAGACAAAAAATACGACTACATAAAAATGATGCATGAACTCGGGCACGGCAAGCGTTACTGGGACGATATCGAGGTCGACAATGAATTGCCGGTGCGCATCATCGGCCCCCACAGCATAGCCAGCTTCACTACCGAGTGGCGGGCCTACCTGTTTACCATCTGGGGTGGTACACACCGGCCCGGCATGGATATGGCGGCCATGGGCTTTACCGAAGAATTTGCCGGCCACGAAAACGATCCGGTGATGGAGCGCGACAACCCCGAATGGACGGACGGCGCCTATTTCGGTCCGTCCCGCGGGCATCTTTTCCCCGAATGGGCGCGGCGTATCGGCATGCCGCGGGGTTACGGCTACGGCGCTTCGATGGGGGCATGGATTCTGGATTATCTCGCCGGCTGGGCGGGTGAATGGGGCCAGGTGGTGCATTGCAATTCAGCCTACCGCGGTCCGGCATTCACCGGTGATGCCACGTTCATGACCGCCAACGTTATCGACAAACTGGTCGATGATGAGGGTCGCAACGTGGTGCAGGTAGACTGCAAGATGAAGAACCAGCTTGGCACGACCATGGCTACTGCCAAAGCTGAAATAGAACTGCCCACCAAGTAGAACCCTGTTCGCCTGGTGACCGTCCGCCTGTCTGCGGACGTGGGAAATAGACAGAATGAGGGGTCGTGCATGTCGGAGCTTAGGTTCGACGATAGAGTCGCAGTCATCACCGGAGCGGGGAGGGGGCTTGGTCGCGCCTATGCCCTGCTGCTTGCAGCCAGGGGCGCCAGGGTCGTCGTCAATGATCCCGGTGGCAGCATTGCCGGAAATGAAGACGATTCCGCTCCCGCGGATGAGGTCGTCGCGGAGATTGCGGCGTTGGGAGGCGAGGCTGTCGCCTGTACCGAATCCGTAGCCACACCCGAGGGCGGCCGGGCGATTATCGATACCGCCCTGGAGCACTACGGTCGCATCGATATTCTCGTTCACAACGCCGGCAATGTGCGCGCTGCGTCGCTGAAGGAGATGACGTACGAGGATTTCGATGCGGTACTGGATGTGCATCTTCGCGGTGCCTTTCATGTCGTCAGACCCGCTTTCCCGCTGATGTGTGAAGCCGGTTACGGCCGCATCGTGCTGACCTCGTCGATTGGTGGTCTGTATGGCAATCACGAGGTTGCCAACTACGGTGTATCCAAGGCGGGTATGATTGGCTTATCCAACGTCGTCGCCCTCGAAGGCGAGGCGGAGGGCGTGAAGTGCAACGTTATCGTCCCCGCCGCTGTGACGAGAATGGCCGAGGGGATAGATGTCTCCGCCTATCCGCCCATGGGGCCGGAACTGGTAGCGCCCGTCGTGGGCTGGCTTGCCCATGAATCCTGTTCTATCACCGGGGAGATGCTGATTTCCATCGCGGGCCGGGTGGCGAAAGCCTATATCGCGGAAACGCCCGGTGTTTACCGCGGTGAGTGGTCTATCGAAGAGGTCGGTGAACAGATGGACGCCATTCGTGATACCGACGCCTCACTGATACTGCCGCCGGTGCCCTCGGGACATGTCGATCATATCCGCTACAGCTTCGAAATGGCTAACCGGGGTGCTGCAGGGCCCTGACCTCGCCGCGCGAAGCTGACGGGGCCTGGTCTATATCTGAAGCCTTATTGACCCCGCCACTCGGGGCGCCGTTTTTCGGCAAACGCCCGGGGTCCTTCCTGCGCGTCCTGGCTGTGATAGCAGTGCTCGGATGCATGTCGGGCCGCCTGCAGTGCAGCCGAGCGTCCCATCTCTGTCGACAGCATAACGGTTTCCCGCGCCGCCTGTACCGACAGGGGTGCACCCTCGAGTATCTCGGCAGCCAGCTCCAGTGCACATGCCATCAGATGCTGGGGTGCCGCCAGCCGGTTCACGAGCCCGATTTCATAGGCGCGCTCGGCGCTGATCGGCTTGCCGGTCAGGAGTATCTCCATCATGATCCGCTGTGGAATCATGTGGATCAGGGGAGCTGCCCAGGGCGAGCTGCGGCCCACCTTGACCTCGGTCACCGCAAATTTCGCCCCCGTGCTGGCGACGCACAGGTCACAGGCCTGGGCAATCATCCAGCCGCCGGCGAAGGCCACCCCGTTTACCGCAGCAATGGTCGGTTTGGTCAACTCGACCGTATCGCCGGGCACGGGAAACATATCCCGCGGTGGCACAGCCATCTGGTTCTCCACCATCTCCTTCAGGTCACCGCCGGCACAAAAAGCCTTTTCGCCCGCGCCCGTCAGAATAGCCACGCGCAGGGCGGGATCCCGCTCGAAGCGGTCCCAGGCGTGGAACAGACCGGCCCGTACTTCGCGGCCCAGTGCATTGCGCTGGTCGGGGCGATTCAGGGTGATAATCGCAATTCCGTCATCCCGCGCATCAAACAGTACGGCGTCACTCATAAGACTCTCTCCGCGAGCGTTTCTTCAGTATGATTTCGGGAGTTCCAGCACTTTTTCGGCCAGGAAGTTCAGGATCATGTGGGGGCTGACCGGTGCGATGCGCGGAATCAGGATTTCCCGCAGATAGCGCTCGATGTGATATTCCTGCGCATAGCCCATGCCCCCAAGCGTCAGCATGGCGGTATGACAGGCCTCAAACCCGGCTTCGGCCGCCAGGTATTTTCCCGCGTTCGCTTCGACGCCACACTCCTGTCCCTTGTCAAACAGATTGGCGGCCTTCATCACCATGAGATTGGCCGCCTCCACCTGGGCCCAGCACTTCGCCAGTGGATGCTGGATGCCCTGGTTCATGCCGATGGGGCGGTCAAAGACTACACGTTCCCGCGCGTACCGCGCAGCCCGCTGGATGGCCACGCGGCCCAGGCCGACCGCCTCGGCGCCCAGGAGGACCCGCTCCGGATTGAGTCCGTGCAGGATGATTTTGAAACCATCCCCTTCGTTGCCGATCCGGTCTTCCTCCGGAACCCAGAGATCGGAAATGAACAACATGTTGGAGTCAACCGCGTGGCGGCCCATCTTGTGGATCACGCGGACCTCGATCTTGCTGCGGTCAAGATCGGTGAAAAACAGCGACAGGCCATCGGTCTTGCGCTTTACCTCCTCCAATGGGGTTGTGCGCGCCAGAATCATCATCTTGTTGGCGACCTGGGCCACCGAGATCCAGATTTTTTCGCCATTCAGCAGATAACCGCCGTCGCGTTTTTCCGCCCGGGTTTTGAGTTTGGTGGTGTCCAGCCCGGTGTTGGGTTCGGTTACGGCGAAGCATATCCTGTCTTCGCCACTCAGTACGGGCGGAATCATCCGTTGCTTCTGTTCATCTGTTCCGAACAGTGCAACGGGCTGCATGCTGAAAACCGGGCCATGGATGCTCGACGCAGCGGTCATGCCGCCACCGGATTCCGCGACGGCCTGCATCATGAGCGCCGCCTCGCATATTCCGAGGCCGGCGCCGCCGAATTCTTCCGGCATGGCTATGCCGAGCCAACCGGCCTCCGCCATGGACTGGTGGAATTCACCTGGAAAGACGCCATCCCTGTCACGCTCAAGCCAATACTCGTCCGTAAATTGGGAGCAGTGTTTAAGAACGGCGTCCCGTATGTTCTGCTGATCCTGTGTGAGGGAAAAATCCACGGCATGGTTCCTCGATACGTGGCAAAACGGCTGAATCCGGCCTGTCAGATGAGCCCTTCGGTGTGAATATCGTCCTGGTCGACACTGTCCTTATCGTCGACTTTCAATCCCAACTCCTCCAATACTTCGCGGGTGTTTTCTCCAAGGGTCGGCGCGGGGCCCTGGACGTGTCCCGGTGTCTTAGAGAACCAGGTAGGGACTCCCGGAAAACGCACCGGTCCGTCGCGAGTTTCTACCGTTTCGAAGAAGCCGGCGGCTTTGAGGTGCGGGTTATCGAACAGTTCATCCGGTGTGCGCAGCGGAGCAGCGGGAATGTGAAGTTCGCGCAAAAGAGCGAGCCACTCTGCCGTGGTGCGTTCCAGGAAAGTTTCTGCCAACAGGCCGTAAACCTTATTGATCTGATGCGCCCGCTGTTCCAGGGTGGCAAATTCGTCGCTTGCCCAGTGAGGCTTGACGGCTGCAACGAAGGCAGACCAGTGCTTGTCGTTGTATATCAGCGCCGCAATCTGGCCGTCTTTCGTGCGGTAGGGACGACGATTCGGCGCCACGGCCCGATGATAGTTCGCGGGGCCCAGGGGCGGTTGGAAGATAGCGCCGTTGGCATGCTCTACCAGCATGAAAGACGCCATGGTTTCGAACATGCTGACCTCCACCTCCTGGCCCTCGCCGGTACGCTCACGGTGAAAAAGCGCCATCATGGTCGCGTAGACCGCCGTCAGCCCGGCGACCTTGTCTGCAATGATGCTACCGACATAGTTCGCCTCCCCGGTCAGCAATTGCTGAATAACGGGTATCCCGCACTCCGCCTGGATCGTGTCGTCGTAGGCCGGCAGGTCACGATCCGGACCATGTCGGCCATAGCCATAACAGTTGGTGTACACGATCTGGGGGTTGAGTGCGGCGACGTCCTCGTAGCCAAAGCCCAGTTTGGTAATGGCCTGTGCACGCATGGAGTGGATGAAAACGTCGGCCTTTGCGATCAGTGCCCTGAGCGCGGTTTTTCCCCCTTCGGACCGCAGATTGAGTTCGACGCTCCGCTTACCGCGGTTAACATTGACGAATACGCCGTTCATGCCCGGCGATGGTCCCTGTGAGACATAGCGCGTGTTGTCCCCGCCCGGCGGTTCTACCTTGATCACGTCCGCGCCCATGTCAGCCAGAATCTGGGTGCAATAAGGACCCATCACCATTGCGGTGAGATCGATGACAATGACGCCCGATAGCGGACCGGAACTGGCCATGTCAGCTTGCTCCGGCTGATTTCGAATCGATCATGTTACTTGAGCTTCCGCGGCGCGCCCGAACCCATGTACCTGGCCAGATTGTAGTGGAGGTTGGCGGTGCTGCGTTCCATATACGGATTGGGCATCGTGCCCTTGAAGCCGCCCGACTTCATGCCCTGTTGCACGGCTGCCATGTTGCCGAAATCCTGTCCCAGCACATAGCACCACTCCTCCGCGGTTGCCTTGCAGAACTCCCATTCGGTCTCCGGTTCCTCCCCCTTGGGGTACAACTGGTATACGGCCCCTTCGAAGATACATTTGTCCGGATTTGAGTCCAGGGGGCGGGCGCTGTAGCACAGCATATTGTTGACCGAGTGCCCGATCTGGAAATTGGGAAAGATCTGCCAGGCTGTGCCACTCTTGCCGACATGCGCCAGATCGACAGTCGGCCAGATCACGCCGCGGGCCTCGTCATCGCGTCGCGCCGACTCCAGCCAGTGCTTGAGCACCTGGTCACCCGGGGTTCCCTCCGGCAGTTCGTCCACCAGACGGAGCGACGCGTCGACCAGCGTCTGGGTCGTGTTGGTGTTCGCATTCTCCCAGGTAAAAACCTGCATTTCCGCTGTCGAGATGCGCGGGTCGGCGCCGGAACCCACACGCAACTTTGCCTGCTGGTTTTCGTCCATGTCCTTGGGAGCGTCATAGCCTATGTTGCTGTGTTTTCCCTGCGCCCTGGCCCAGCCGCGAAACTCGCCGAATTTGTTGAATTCCGGGTGTGTCGTCTGGACGTGGTAGGTTTCGTTGAAAGCTTCCAGGGCCACTTTCCAGTTGCAGTCGAAGATCCCCCATTTTCGCCAACGGCAACGCATATTCTGCAGTTCGAAAGGGTCGAGCATGGCGGCGGCGGGTTCGAGATAGTCGCGCAGCGGTTCGCAATCCGGGTCCAGGTTGATCCAGATCCAGCCGCCCCAGGTGTCGACATTGACCTTGCTCAGGTTGGTACAGCCTCCTGTCAATTGTCCCTGCCAGTCTTCCTTGTAAAGCAGATGGATGTTTTCTCCCTCGAGGTCGAAACGCCACCCGTGGTAGGCACAGGAAAAATGTGGCCTGCGACCACGGGCGTTTCTGGCACCCTCAGGAATGTCCACGAGCTTGCGGCCACGGTGCGGACATACGTTGTAGTAGGCCTGGATGGTGTCCGGCCCTGAGCGGACGATCAGCAAAGAGTCGTCGAGTATGTCAAAGGTGATGAAGTCGCCGGGCTCCGGGATATCCTCGATACGGCCAGCCTGCAGCCATACCTTGCGCCAGAGTTTATCGCGCTCGGCCCGGGCATAGTCTTCCGAGATATAGGCATCAACAGGGATAACTACCGGTGATGTCAAATCTTCCACTGTTTCGACAATCTTGCCTCTGTCACTCATCGCTTGCTCTCTCCTGGATGACACGCCTGCCCGCACGGGAACTGGTTCACTCCCGTCCAGCCTATTGATTTAACAAATATGTCCAGACAATTAAAATGACACACTCTATCGACAATATCAATATAGCGGGTGTAATATTGTGTAATTGCAGAATAAGTACGGACAAATAATCCGATATGGTAGGTATCCGATCCGAGCTCGGGAATAACGAAGTAAAGTCAAAATCGCCGCTTTATCTCCAGGTGGCGAATTCGCTGCGGGAAGAAATCGTGAGTGGGGCGTACCCGGTAGGGTCGCTGCTGCCCACGGAAGACCGGTTGTGTGACCGCTTTGCTGTAAGTCGTTATACCGTGCGGGAAGCCTTGCGGTTGTTGCGTGAGGACGGCCTGGTCTCTTCCCGGCGGGGCGCCGGCACGGTGGTTGTCCCCCCGAACCCCCCGGGAACCGATATCCATCAGGTCATGTCGATCAACGACCTGGTCGCTTTTGCCACCGGCACACGATTTGAGATCGAAACGATCAGGACCGTCGAGATCGACAGGAAACTTGCACTCCGTACAGGACTGTCAAGCGGTGAGGAGTGGCTGGAAGTCCGCGGTTACCGGTATGCGGAACAACAGGATGTCCCCGTGTGCTGGACCGAGTATTACATCAACCGGGCCTATGCAGCGGTGGGGCGGATTCTGCAGCGCCACGCCGGTCCCATATTTCCGCTGATAGAAGATATGTTCGGGCAGGTTATTGTCGAGGTTCATCAACAGATCTCCGCGACGTTGATCCCGCCCACCCTGGTGTCTGATCTGGGCGTCGAAGAAGGATCGCCAGCGCTGGAGGTGCGCCGGACCTACAAAACGGCTGATGAAAAAATCGCCCAGGTGACGATCAATACACACCCGGCCGACCGTTTCCAGCACTCAATGACGATGCGTCGGGTGAGGTCCTGACTCTCATGGGCACCGTGTGCGCAAGTCGGCTTTTGAGAGGGTATTGAAGGGTGAAACGTGTGAGTTGTTTGAGGGTTTGTGGAGTGGACTTCAAATGAATCTGGCTCACCTGCTGGTCCGCGCGAGTCGCATCTGGCCCGATGCCCGCGCGATCTGTCATGGCGATAAGGTTCACGCCACCTACCGCCAGTTTGCCGATCGGGCGGCGTGTATCGGTCGCAGCCTGTTGCATGATTACGGCCTGAAACGGGGCGACCGGGTCGCAATTATCATGAAGAACCGCCCGGAATATCTCGAAGCGTTGTACGGGATCTGGTATGCCGGGCTCGTGGCGGTGCCTGTCAATGCCAAGCTCCATCCGCGAGAGTGCGCCTATATTATCGATGATAGCCATGCGGGTCTGTGTTTCGTCTCGGGAGAGCTGGAGGGCCATGTTCCGGATCCGATCCGGAAAATCGTCACGCCGGGACCGGAGTGGCAGCGCATGCAGGCGGGCCATGCCATCCCGCCTGTGGAGGTCGGGAAAGATGATCTGGCCTGGCTGTTCTATACCAGCGGCACGACCGGGCAACCCAAGGGGGCCATGTTGACTCATGGCAACCTGAAGCAGATGACCCTGGCGTTCTTCGTGGACGTGGAGCATCTGGAACCCGGGGATACCGTGCTGCACCCGGCTCCCATGTCCCACGGCTCCGGACTGTACAATTTTGCCGCACTCCAGAGTGGTGCCAACCAGGTGGTGCCCCTCTCCGGCCAGTTCGACCCGCAGGAGATTTATGACCTGATCGAAACCTACGCCGGCACGTTTTTCTTTGCCGCGCCGACCATGGTCAAGCGATTGGTGGAAGCGCCCGGCGCTGCTCGGGCCGATACGGCCAATCTCAAAAATATCATTTATGGCGGTGGACCGATGTATCTGTCCGACCTCAAGGCTGCCATGCATCTCTTTGGCAACAAACTCGGCCAGATCTACGGGCAGGGTGAATCGCCGATGACGATAACGGCGCTGAGCAGAGCCATGCACCGGAATGCTTCCGATGAGCGCCTCTCATCTGTAGGCGTGGCCCACTCCGTGGTCGACGTGAAGGTGATCGACGATCAGGGGGAGGCTTTGCCGGCAGGGGAGGTGGGTGAAATCTGTGTGCGTGGCGATGTGGTCATGAAAGGGTACTGGAATAAGCCCGACGCTTCGGCAGCTGCCCTCAAGAGCGGCTGGTTGCATACCGGTGACATGGGTGTATTCGACGAGGACGGGTTCCTGACTCTCAAGGACCGGGTTAAAGACGTCATCATAAGCGGGGGCAGCAACATTTACCCACGGGAGGTGGAGGAAATCCTGATCCTTCACGCAGATGTTCTCGAAGCGTCGGTGATAGGGCATCCTCACCCGGACTGGGGGGAGGAAGTTATCGCCTTTGTCGTTACGAAGGAAGAGTCCGGAGTATCTGAATCAGAGCTGGATAAGCTGTGCCTCGATCATATTGCCCGCTTCAAGCGCCCCAAGCGCTATGTCTTCCTGGAATCACTGCCCAAGAACAACTATGGCAAAGTGCTTAAAAACGCCTTGAGAGATATGCTGGCCGGAAAGTGAGCATGTGTGCCCGGATTCCAATCGGACAGGGCGGGACTGGATACTAACGGAGAAAAAATGGGTTCACTGACAGGTAAGGTCGCTGTAGTCACGGGAGCCAGTCGCGGTATCGGCCGGGGGATAGCGTTGGCCCTCGCTGATGAGGGCGCGACGGTTTATGTGACCGGTCGGACGGTGACGCCGGGCGGCCATCCGCTGCCCGGCACGGTAGGCGAGACCGCGGCGGAAGTCGACAGACGTGGAGGCAGGGGCATCGGGGTCCAGGTCGACCATGGCAATGATGAGCAGGTGGCCGCCCTGTTTGAGCAGGTCGACCGGGAGCAGGGTCGCCTCGATCTCCTGGTCAATAACGCCTTTGCCCTGCCAGAGACGTTGACGGATCCCGACCCGTTCTGGGAGAAACCGCTCTCTTACTGGGAGATGGTGGACGTGGGCGTGCGCTCAAACTATGTGGCCGCATGGCATGCCGCGAAGATCATGGTGCCGCAGAAATCGGGCCTGATGGTGGCCGTATCAGGCTATACCGGTGTGGCCTATACCTATGGTGTGGTCTTTGGCATGTGCAAAGCCGCCGTGGACCGGATGGCGCGCGATATGGCCGTTGAACTTGAGCCGCATCATGTGGTGTCTCTCTCCCTGTGGATGGGCCTGACCTTTACTGAGCGGGCGGAGAGGGCGCTGCAGGCGAATCCTGCCATGAAATCCAAGACGGTTACGGATCCCAATGTCGGTTCCTCCGTCGAATTTCCGGGCCGTGTTATCGCGGCGCTGGTCAATGACGCGCGGATCATGGAGCGCTCCGGCGGCACCTTCATTACCGCCGAGCTTGCCCGCGCGTATGGCGTGACGGACATCGACGGCAACACGCCGCCGTCTCTTCGCGCCCAGCGCGGATCACCCATCTACTCACCCATCCACAGCCCGGGGGATATATGAGCACGGAAACTCCAAACACCGATGCTTCGGAGAAGCGCGCGAGGCTGGACGAGCTGCTGGACCGGCAGGATATTCACGACTGCCTGGTCCGGTTCAGCCGCGGGATGGACCGCTTCGATCGCGATCTGTTCCTGTCGGCGTTCCACCCGGATGCTACCATTTCTGCCGGGGAGTTCGTCGGCGGTCCTGTGGATCTTTATGACTGGGCATCAGAGCTGCACGAGCAGGGGCAAACGGCGACGCAGCACGACCTGCTGAATCATAGCTGCGAGATCGACGGCAACGTGGCCCATACCGAAACCTATTACCTCTTTATCGGTCGCAATCGGGATGACAGTAACTGGATGGCCGGTGGGCGCTATATCGATCGGCTGGAGCGGCGTGAAGGGCAATGGAAGATAGTCTTGCGCTGTAACGCGATCGAGTGGTCCGGCATGCTGCCCACCATGGAAATACCGTTTGCGGATGTGCCGGACATCGGGCTCAATGGGGCGGTGGCGCGCAGCAGGGCGGATCTGTCGTATCTGCGCCCGCTGATCAACAAGCGGGAGCCGCAATTGCCGCCCGGCTTTCGCAGCTGAGGCAAAAAAGCCGAATGCCTGTAGATCCCTGCACAGGCCGTGAAGTGCGCAGCCTCACCCTTTGGGCAGTTGCCGGATCAGCCGAAACGCTCGATATACTGCAGCACTTCGGCCATATTCTCTCTCTCCCACAGGTTCAGGAAGGCCGTCATGATCAGCAGTTGCGAGCGGGCGCGCTCATTGCCCTGGATGCGCGCATCCAGTCGGTCTGTCGCTTGTGCCAGGTCCGGTACTTTCATCAGGATGAGTTGCGGTGCATCCAGCATCCAGGCCAGGCCCATCATGCCCACATAGAGGAGCAGGTGGCGCTTCAATTCCTCCGGATCAAGCGGGGGGCCGCCGCTTTGAATGAATTCCGTGATGAACAGCTCGAGCAGATCGTCGAGATGATCGTTCCAGAGTGAGATTTCAGCGGCACTCAGGCAACCCCAGATGGCCATGGCGACATTCATCTGGCAGACATTGCCCCAGTCCATCAGGCCGCATTCTATCTGGTTGTCCTCATTGCGCCAGAACCATGCGTTGTCTACATGGGCGTTCCAGTGGCAGAGGGCAATCAGGTCCGGTTTGGCCTGGAGTATTTCCCCGGCCACAGGACTCAGTGCCTGAAAACGGGGCGCTTCCTCGGTCAACCGCGCTATAAAATCATCAGAGCGGATATTCTCTGGCAGAACCTGTGGGTAGGCACGGGCAAATTCTGCGTAACGGACCACCCGGTCGCTGATCTCACCGGGTGAGTAGGGCGTTCGTTTACTCACCGCCAGCTTGCCGGGGTCAAAGGGGAAATACTGCTCCACGGTGTCAGGTAGGCGGCCGGCACTGTGGGTTCCGGCAAGGCGGGCAAGCGCTGTGATCAGTGCCCGGTAATGGCCCAGTGGGTCAGCCATCCGGTGATCCAGGCATTTCGGGTAGTGTGGCTCATTGCCGTCAGCGCCAAAGGTAATGCGCTGGCTTATCAGAATGCCGGTCCCGGAATCACGATGGTAATCGGAGAAATAACAGGCGGGCACGGCGATGGGGAATGCCGGACTGCGCGACAGCAGCGCGAAGAGCACCTCCAGTTCCATCTGAATCCTGGCCCGGTCCCGCAACTCGTCATCAAAATCCCGCGAAAATTTCACGAACAAGTCGGTGTGCAACGTCGGTGAAGGTTGTTCGTAGTCCACCGACAGCAGCAGTTTGCGGCCCGTACTGCCGCCCGATACCTCCCTGAACTCCCTGATATTGACGACACGGTTGTCCTCAGCAATCGCGCCAGTTGCACGAAACGCCCGGGTCAGGAAATCGGTGCCGCCGGCGCGCAGGGCTTCACGGTGTGCGGGTATATCCAGTCCCAGCATATCGCCGCGAATCCAGTCGATCACCTTCAAATCGGTGCCTGCCCCCAGTCGAAGCGTTGTAAGGTGTGCATGAATGACTTACCCGGCAGGTTGTATCAGCTCGATGCGTACCCCGTCGGGATCTGTGCAGAACAGGATGGGCCCGAAGGGAGACTCGATTCTCGTTTCATCATGAACGCTGCCGCCATATTGCGCCACCTGTGCGGCCACGGCATCGATGTCATCGACACTCAGCGTTATGTGGGTGAGCCCCCGCTGGTTCATCGGTCCCCGCTCCGCCTGCCCCTCGACTTCGCTACCGGGGAAGCCGATCAGTTCGAGCATCACGTCGCCACAGGTCAGCTGACGCACCGAACAGGTTGTGCCCGGCAGTTCCATCAGGGTGTCGAAGGGCGGGCCCAGTGCCTCTATGGATTGCGCCAGCACGAACCCCAGGGCCTCGGTATAGAATGTCAGGGAACGTTCGATGTCACTCGTGCAGAGGGCGAGGTGCGAGAAACGTACCGCGGGCTTCCGGTTCATGATTGTGTCTCGGGTTCGTAACCGAGAATACCCTTGATTTCCAGGTACTCGTGGAAGCCGAATTCACCCCATTCGCGACCGTTACCGCTCTTCTTGTAACCGCCGAAGGGGCAGTTGAAGTCGAAACCGTCGTTGATAGACACCCAGCCCGAGCGGATCTGGCGCGCCACGTCACGTGCCTTATCCAGATCGGCTCCGGCGACGTTGCCTGCAAGACCAAAATCGGAATCGTTGGCGATCTCGATGGCGTGCTCCACACTGTCATAGGCCAGGATACACAGCACCGGCCCGAAGATTTCCTCGCGCGCGATGACCATCTCGTTGCGGACATTGGCGAACACGGTGGGCTTGACGTAGAAGCCCTTGTCCAGGCCCTCCGGGCGACCGGGGCCGCCGGCGACCAACGTGGCACCCTCGTCGATGCCTTTCTCGATATACTCCTGGATCGAGACCCACTGGCTCTTCGATACCACAGGTCCCATTGCGAATTCGCCATTGGGGTCGCCCACGGTCACCTGGGCCGCGGCTTCACGTGCCACCGCCATGGCCTCATCCATGCGGGCGGCGGGGACCAGCATGCGCGAGACCGCGCTGCAGGTCTGCCCGGAATTGACCATCATGCCCGCCACCCCCTTGCCGACATTCTCGGCGAAGTCTCCGTCGTCGAGAACGATATTGGCACTCTTGCCACCGAGTTCCTGGCATACGCGTTTGATGGTATCGGCGGCGTTTTTCGCGACCTCGATGCCGGCCGACTCCGAACCGGTGATCGATACCATGTCGATGCCGGGGTGACTGGAGATCGCCGCGCCCACCTCGGAACCCCGCCCCTGAACGAGGTTGAACACACCGGCGGGAACACCGGCTGCGTCGAGAACCTCGGCCAGTACGTGGGCGGAAAAATGGGACTCCTGGGACGGCTTGAGTACCATGGTGCAGCCGGTGGCCAGGGCGGGGAATACCTTGACTGTGACCTGGTTGACCGGCCAGTTCCAGGGCGTGATCATGCCGCAAACCCCGATGGGTTCCTTGACGATCCGCGTGGCGCCGCGCTGCTCCTCGAACTCGAAGCTTTTCAACACTTCGATGGCGGTCGTCAGGTGGCCAAGGCCCAGTCCTACCTGAAAGCCATTGGCCAGCGCAGCCGGAGCACCCATTTCCTCAGTGGTCGCCGCCGCCAGATCACCGGCCCGCTTCTGGAATTCCTCGAGTATTCGCTCGAGAACAGCGAGTCGTTCCTCCCGACTGGTTTGCGACCAGCTTTTGAAGGCTTTGCGCGCCGCCTGGACTGCTTTATCCACATCCGCGGCACCGCCCAGCGCGATCCTGCCGCAAACCTCCTCGGTAGCCGGATTCACGCGCTCCGCGACCTGCATCTCAATCGGGTCGACCCACTGGCCATCGATGTAAAATTTGAGATATTCACGCATAGTCTCTGCTCCTCTACTGTTGGCCTTCCGCGTACCAGGTGCGGAACCGGTCGTAGTTGGGTGTATCCAGGTTTTCGTTGCCACCATGGTTCACCACCGGGTCGATGGGGACATGGATAACGGTTGGTTTGCCGCTCTCGAATGCGGCAGTGACGGCCGCACCGAGGTCCTCGCCTTTGTCGACGTACACGCCCTCACAGCCCAGACCTTTGGCGATTTCATCGAACCGAACGTTCTTGCTCCAGTGCACACCGGGCTCCTTGGTTTTGCCGTGGCCGAAGGTGCGTTTGTAGACACCCACTTCCAGGCCCCAGGCATTGTCTACCGCCACCACGATCACCATCGGCAGGTTGAAGCGCTGAACCACTTCCAGCTCACTGATATGGTAAAGGAAGGCGGAGTCACTGGTGGTGAACAGGACCGGGCGTTTTCCGCCGTCGGCGATGGATGCGCCAATGGCGTAAGGCAGGCCGGTACCCAGGCAGCCAAAGTTCTGGTTCCAGATCACGTCGTGGGGTTTGCTCTGCAGGTAGGTCCAGGTGAAGATTACCGTACACCCGCCATCGCGAGCGTGGATAGCGTTCTCAGGCATGGCTTTGGTGGCTTCTATAACCCACTGACCCGTGTGCACGCGGCCGCTGTCGGTACTGAAGTCCTGCTGGGTTAGCGCTGACAGACGATCCTTATCCTCCTTTACCCAGCGCTGCAGCTCGGCGTGCTCACTGCGTGGGCTGTCTTTCAGCGCTGCAGAAAGCTGGGGTACAACGGTACGCAGGTCGCCTACAAGCGGCACGTCGATGGGACGGTTCTGGCCGATGGCCTCAGGGTCAAGTTCGATGGAAATCCACTTGCGATCAACATTACCTTCTGCCCAGAGGAAACCGCGCCCGTAATGAACCGGCTCGCCGATTTCGGTGCCTATGGCTACCACCACATCGGATCTGGCGACGATTTCGTCAGCCACTTCCGCGAACAGGTAGGGGAAGGTGCGATCTTCAATGCCCTCGATGAAAGCGTTGCCACCCGATGTCTGCAGCACAGGGCAGCCCATCAATTCAGCCAGTTCACGTACTTTCTGACCGGCGCGGGTGCACTGCACGGCGTGACCCACCAGCAGCACGGGGCACTCGGCGTCTTTGATAAGCCGGGCGGCCTCGGCAACCCTGTCGCCGTCGGCGCCGGGCGCAACCAGGCGGTATGACGAGGGGGGGAGGGCGGGCGGTACGTCGAGGTCCTCCAGAATGACGTGCGAGGGGTATTCAATGTAGACAGGGCCTGGCGTGCCGGACTGACTGACACGCAATGCATGACGGATGATTTCGTCGGTCTGGTCGGCGTATTCAATACTGGCGCTGTACTTCACGGAGTTTGTAAACAGCGCCTCCTGCTGGACAAACTGGATGCGACCGCGACGCACGCGCTGTTCAGTGATGCGCGCGCGCTGACCGCCAATGTAGATAACCGGGGAGTTTTCAACCAGGGAGTTCATCATGGAGCCGGATGCAAGAGCAATGCCCGGGCCCAGTGTGGCGATACACAGGGCAGGGGTGCCGTTCAAGCGCGCATAGGCTTCGGCCATGAAGCCGGCTGACAGTTCGTGGTGAGGTGTTACCACCGTCCAGCCGCGTTCCTCGGCAGCGACAAACATGTGCACGAAATTGGGATCCGGGATCCCGAAAATGGCATTGACACCTTCGGCCTCGAACAGTTGCAGGATGCGTTCATATACTTTTACAGTCATGGCAAGAGTATCCTCTTTTGTCTACCGCAGGGCGGTTGTTCAGTTATAGAGATGTTTTTCCCGGCTGCCGCGGAAATCTTACGCGCCGCAATCACTTATCAAGCAAGCGCGGCGAGCCGGTGCCCATGTATTGAGACAGAACCCGGTGGAAGTTGGTGATCTTCCGCTCCTGGTGCGGATTGGGCAGGGTGCCGCGGAAACCGCGGGATTTCATGCCTTTCTGGACCCATTCCATGTTGGCAAAATCCTGCGCCAGCACCGAACCCCACTTCTCTGCCGTCGGTTCCGCATTAACCCATTCGGTGACCGGTTCTTCGCCCTCCGGGTAGCGTTCCAGCGCATAGGATTCGAAGATGCATTTGTTCGGGTCATCGCCATAGGGCCGGGTTCGATAGCACAGGGCGAAAGTGACGCCCTGCAGTATGGTCTGGTTGGGGAATAGGCTCCAGGCAAGACCTGCTTCAGACATGTGCTCCGGGCTGATTTCCGGCCAGATGACGCCGCGGGCCGCATCGTCAGCCTTGGCCGATGCCATCATGTGCGCGATCACCTGGTCCGCCGGGGTCCCTTCCGGCAGTTCATCCACGAGCCTTTTCGCCGCATTCACCAGTGTTTCCGTGGCTGCGGAGTAGTTCACCGTTTCGTAGTTCTCGCGGACCAGTTCGTAGGTCGAGACGCGCGGGTCGCCGCCCTTGCCCGCACGGGTGACCGAACTGCTCTGGCTGTTCTTGCGATCGGGGTCGCGTTCATCGAAACCGCTGACACCATGGATGCCGTAGGCCTTGCTGTAGGCGTAGAATTCGCCGTACTTGAGCAACTGCGTATGGGTTCCGGCGACATGGTAGGGCTCCATGAAAGCCTCGATAGCCGTCTTCCAGTTGCAGGGGTAGATCGCCCACTGGCGCCACTTATAGCGCATTTTCCCCAGCTCGAAGGGATCGAGAATGCTGGCAGCAGGCTCCAGGAAATCGCGCAGGGATTCACAGTCCGGATCCATATTGATATAGACCCAGCCACCCCAGGTGTCGACCTTGGGTTCGGACAGGCAGGTCCGCTCGGCGTTCAGTGCTCCTTTCCAGTCCTCCGGGTCGAGGACATAGGTGTTCCTGCCCTCGAGGTCATAGGTCCAGCCGTGGAACCCGCAGACAAAGTTGGCCTTCCTGCCACGGACCGTGTTCTCGTCATCGGGCGTGTTGATGAGCTGGCGACCGCGATGGGGGCAGACGTTGTAGTAGGCCTTGATGGTATCGGGTGCTGTGCGGATGATAATGATCGATTCGTCTAGGATGTTATAGGTGAAGTAGTCGCCGACCTCCGGGATGTCCTCGAGACGACCGGCCATCTGCCACACCCTGGGCCACAGGCGCTCGCGCTCCTGCTTGGCATATTCCGGCGACAGAAACGCCTCGACCGGATAGGTCAGCGGTTCCTCCAGGTCTTCAATACTGATTTCCGGGTTTTCGATATCGGCTGATTTGTTCATGGCTTTCCCACCTTGTTGATACAAAACTGAAAGCGGGCCGGAACACGCCCGCCCGGTTTCAGTTGACTTTACAGGCCCTCGAGCCGGGTTTTCGCCGCCCTGGATCCAACTGGATCATCGGCGGCCTCGGGTGCACCGGGCCTTCACTCTAGCGACCGGTGAATTCCAGTACAAGACCATCCAGGTCACCCTTGTCTCGCCAGTCCTGTAAAAGCTGCTGGAACGCAACCCAGCCCGGACCGTAGGGTTCTCCCAGATAGAACCGGTAGGTTTCATGTCCCTCGCCGTCAACCTGCTTCTCGCCCTCATTATTGAAATAGCTGGGGGTGCACTCACGCACGAAATCAGAATTGTCTATCGCGGTCTCCCGCAAATGGCTCAGCCATTGGTTCTGTGCGTCCAGACTGGGTTCAACATGGGTGGCGCCGCGTTCCAGGGCCTCCTTGATAATGTAGGCGATATGCTGGTTCTGGCGGTTGTACTGTTCTGTCGTGGTCGCATACAGGCCGCCCTGGTAATAGCCCACGTAGAACTGGTTGGGAAAGCCATGGCTCATCATGCCGTGCAGGGTCTTGTACCCATTGGCCCAGTCGTCGTAAATCGACAGGCCGTCACGGCCCTCGATCACCTCGATGCCCCAGCGCCGGTCCAGGTCACTGGTCACCTCGAAGCCGCTGGCGAAAATCATGCAGTCGATGTCGTATTCCACGCCATGGGCGATAAAACCTTTTTCGGTCATGGCCTCGATGCCCTGGCTGGCCGATACATCGATCAGTTCCACATTCGGGCGGTTGAAGGTCTCGTAATAGTCTTCATTGGACAAGGGGCGCTTGCACAGGAAGCGGTACCAGGGCTTGAGCGCTTCTGCCGTATCGCGGTCCTCGACGATGGATTCGACGCGCCGGCGCAGGCGCTCCATCACCCGGTAATCCATCAGCTCACGCCGTGCCATGTATTCCTCCGGCGTAAGCTCAGGCCAACCCTCCGCCTCCAGCTCGGCGGCGAGGTTGCGGCTGAGTTCGGTCCAGAAATCACAGACCAGGTCTGAATCGCCGGGAAGGAAACGCTCCATGGCGGCACGGTGAAAGTTGTCCTGGCGCGCTTTCTGCCAGCCCGGTTGCAGCGACTCCACCCAGGCCGGGTCGGTGGGGGTGTTGTAGCGTTTATCGACCGTGGAGGGGGTGCGCTGCAGCAGGTAAAATTGCTTGGCATAGCGACCCAGGTAGGGAACTGCCTGGATGGCGGTAGCGCCTGTCCCGACCAGCGCCACGCGCTTGTCCGCCAGTTTATCGAGTACGGGATTACGCCAGTCCCCGCCCGTGTAGTCGTAATCCCAGCGGGCCGTGTGGAACATGCTGCCCTTGAAGTCATGAATCCCGGGAATTTCCGGCAGCTTGGGAATATTGAGCAGGCCGTTGGCCATGATGACGAAGCGGGCGCGAATCTCGTCACCGCGGTCTGTGCTGATCCGCCAGCGCTTGATATCGTCATCCCAGCGCAGCGAGGAGACCATCGTGTGGAACAGGGCGTTCTCGTAAAGCCCGAACCGAGTGGCGATCTTCCGGCAGTAATCGAAAATATCGGGGCCATCGTCGAATTTCTTGGCGGGCATGTGCCCCATCTCTTCCAGCAGGGGCAGGTAACAATAGGCATCGTTATCGCACTGAATGCCAGGATAGCGGTTCCAGTACCAGACTCCGCCGAAGTCTCCCGCGTGATCGATAGTGCGGAAGTTGCTGATGCCCGCCTTCCTGAGTTGCACGCCCGCCAGGATGCCCGAGAATCCCGCACCCAGTACGGCGACATCGATCTCTTCCGAAAGGGCGTCCCTGGGTTCCACGGGCATGTGTGGATCGCCGGCGTAGTTGTCCGCCAGGTCGTCCACTGGCTGGGCATATTGTTTCTGACCATCCCTGCGCAGGCGCTTGTCCCGCTCCTGGCGATACTTTTCCCGGATGGCCGGAATATCAATATCCTCGGCCGGTGGCACCTCAGTGGGCTCACAACTCATATAGAAATCCCGGTAAAGACATGGGTCGGATATTTATAATCAACAGCGGTGTTTAGTATAACCCCAGGCGCCAGGGCAAAACAACCTTATCGAGCGGCATGATTGGTCGAACAGCCCTGCCGGGGAGTCAAAGCGGACGATATTCCTGATGGCCGTAGTAGGGGGCGGAATCAATCCGAACCAAAGCGATAACGCAGACGCATACCATACATCCTTGGCTGCCCCAGTACCGCCGTTTCAAGCCCATTGGCTGCCAGGCCCGGGACGTAACCGTAGTATTCCTCGTCCGTCAGGTTCGTTACGAAAAGCGATACATCCACCGGCAGGCCAGCGACCTCTTTCCAGTTGATATTGGCGTTGAGCAGGTCGAGGCTGGGAATCTCACCGAGGTTCTGGCCGTAGACGTCGAAGACATCGGGATTCTGGTACACGTAGTTGGTCAGCTGGTCATCGAGATAAACGTAGGTAAGCCCCAGCGTGATGCGTCCGATGCTATGGTCCAGCGGCAGGGCGTAGTTGGCCGTGAGAGTGAGCTGGTGCTCCGGTGTCCGCCAGATGGGTGAGCCGGACTCGATCTGGGTGTTTTCGGCCTGGTACAGGGGGTCCTCGGTCTGGATATTCTCGAATTCCCGGATCTCTGCATCGAGCCAGGTGTAGCTGAGGCTAAGCAGGAGGTCCTCCAGGGGGATCAGTGAGGCTTCGATCTCCGCGCCGTATATCCTGGACTCCCCTGCATTGACGTTGCCGGTAGTCGGCGCGACGTTCGATGTCGTGCCGTCGTCGTTGACACGGGGACTGAAACCGAGCTGTATCTGCTGGTTGGTGAGCTCGTTGTAGAAGGCGCCGATATTGAAGGTGCCGCTGATCGCACCGACGAAACTGGTCTTGAGGCCCACTTCATAATTGTCCAACTCTTCGGGTTCGAAGACGCGGTAGTCGAAAGGCGCCCGGTTGACGATGCCGCCGGCGCGGTAGCCACGCGAATACTTGCCGTAGAGCATCATGTCCTCGGTCGGGTAGTAGTCCAGGCCGAGCAGCCAGGTGGGCTCATCGGACTCTACTTTCAGGGACAGATCGCAGTCCGGCTGGGTCGCGACGTCGGTGCAACCCATCACCGGGTCGTCGGTATAAGGCGGCGTTACGGGAAAAGTCGTCGTAACATGGTTGATATCATTTTTCTGTTCATCCCAGGTGTACCGGTAACCGGCGGTCAACCTCAGGTCCTCGGTAAAGCTGTAGCTGGACTGTGCGTAGATCCCCCGGTTGCGAAAGGAGGTCTCTGCTACCCCGGTGCCGACCTGACCGATGGCGAAAGGCTGGCCCGCAAGTGCGGTAAACGCGCTGCCCAGTGGATCAATACAGTCGAAAGACGCCAGGTCTGTGCACAGCACCAGTGTCGGTGACTGGTTTCCTACCTCGCTCTCGGGATCGCTCCATTCGAAATAGACGCCCGCCTGGTAGGTGAGGCGCTCCTCCATGGCCAATCCCTGGATCTGGAGTTCCTCGGTCCAGGTCGACTGGTCGGCCGAATGCCGTCCCGGTGCCGCGTTGATCGCCGTAAACACCTCCGGGACGTCGCGGAAGAACAGGGCGGGGTAGGGTGGTGGCAGTGTCTCTACCTGCCAGTATGTCCCGAACAGGGGCGTTTTCTGGGTATTCTCGTACTCGGCGTAGCTGGCGATGTTTTTGAGGGTGAGCGTGTCGCTCAGATTCCAGGTGGTGGTATTGATCACCTGCCACTGCTGGATGCGGGAAGTGCCCTGCACCGGTGTCTGTATGTCGTGAAAGTCCGCATTTTTCTCATCTTCGGCGGCGAGCTGGCCACAGGAGAGGCCGCCGATGAAGTTTGGCAGGCCCACGACGATATCAACCGGGTCATAACCCGTGGGATCGCAGGCAATCAGTTTGGTCAATGTGCCGTTGCTATCGGACTTGTAGTAGGAGCCAATGGTGTAGTTCTCGAGGTCGTCCGTGATATCCCACACCAGGCTGGCGCGAATAGTCGCGTAATTGAGGTCCTCGAAATCCTCTGATCCCACGCCCGAGATGTTTTCGAGATAACCATCCCGCTTCTGGTGATCGGCGGCGATGCGCAGGCGGACACTGTCTCCCAGGGGCAGGTTCACCATGCCCTGCAGGCGGCGCATATCGTAATTGCCTGCCGAGCCCTCGATATAACCGCCGAAGTCGTCAGTCGGTTTCTGTGGGACGAGCAGCACAGCGCCCCCGGTGGTATTGCGACCAAACAGTGTTCCCTGCGGCCCTTTGAGGACCTGTACATTCTGCAGGTCGAACATGCTTCCTGGCAGCAGAACGTCGCGGGTTCCCGTACCCTGTGTGGCGCCGCGCGGTACGACGACGTCCGCGAAGTAGACGCCCACGGCGGGTGCCGTATCGATATCCTGGTTGAAGCCGCGAATCGACAGGCTTGCATTCTCGGAGCCGAAGGAGGCATTGGCCGAGAGGGACGGGGTGATGGTGGCAAGATCCACCGCATTGACCACATTGAGGTCGTCGAGCCGCTCCTGCTTGAATACGGTGATGGAGATCGGGACGTCCTGCACGCTCTCTTCGACGCGCCGCGCGGTCACTATGATTTCCTCGAGAACCAGGCCGCTGCTATTGCCGGCATTTTCGCGGGATGGGTCGGGTGGCTCTTCCTGGGAGTATGAAGCTGCTGAGATACCCAGCGCGAGTGCGGTGCTTGCTGTCAACAGAATGTTGCGATCAGGCCTGTTCATAGCCCACCCCCGAGCTGTTATTATGAAATAGGGTAGTTCATTATTTCACTTCGACAAGCAGAGCACAATAAACGCGTACCGCAGTAGCGGCAATCCCGGACGGGCGCAGGTGGACATGGAAGGAAAGATCTACAGGCCGCACTTCTCGACAGCCAGTGATGCGCGTGTCGTCCGCACGAGGGAGTCTCTTCGGCGGGCACTGCTCGAATTGCTGCAGTCCCGCCCGTTCGAGCAGATCACCATCCGCGAAATCGCTGCCACCGCGGGCATCGGCTACACCACCTTCTTCCGCCACCATCCAACGAAAGCGTCATTGCTGGATGACATAGCGGCGGAAGAAATCCGAATGCTCATCGAGTATCTGCTCTCTACGTTTGATACCAGGAATGTCAAAGACTCATCGCTGGCACTTTGTAATTATGTGGCGGATCAGCGCACCTTGTGGTCTACCCTCCTGACGGGAGGCGCGGCCGGCACGTTGCGCGACGAATTTATCCGCGTGTCGAAAAAGGTCGCCGAGGAAAGCCAGCACACTGCCGGGTGGTTGCCGGCCGAGGTGGGAATTATCCTTGTCGCCAGCGGCACCATCGAGCTGCTGGCCTGGTGGTTGGGTCAGGAGCACCCCATTGCGGTCGACAAGGTGGCGACGATCTATGAGCGGGCGATTCTGTCGCCCGTTGTCATGTCCAGCGATGATTGACCTGTTCAGGTGACGGAAAACCCCCCATCCACCGCCAGCACCTGGTTCGTGACCCGGCCTGCCGCCGGTGACGCAAAGAACAGTACGGCCGCCGCGATATCCGCAGGCTCGCACAAACCCAGTGGGAGCGAACGTTGCGCCGGACCCAGGGCCGGGGGACCTTTGGCTGCGATGGCTCCCGGGGTCGGAACGCCACCCGGCAGCACGGTATTGACGGTGATATGGTGCTCGGCCAGCTCGAACGCCGTGGCCCGGCTGAGCCCCAGCAAGGCGCCCTTGGAGGCTGTGTAGGGCACCAATCCTTGCACGATGCTGCCACGCAGGGCGGCAGAAGCAATGTTGATGATACGCCCCCCCGCGCCCTGGCTCACCATGGCGCGGGCGATCTCCCGTGTCATCAGGAAGGGGCCACGGGCGTTGACACGGTTCATGCGGTCCCACTCCTCCGCCGTTCCTTCGAGTAATAGCTCCCGATCCTGCAGTCCCGCATTGTTGACCAGTGCCCAGGGTGTGCCATGTCGGGTGACCACCTGTTTGCAGGTCTCAACAATCGAGGTTTCATCGCTGAGATCCAGCGGCAGGGCACCCGCCCTGTAGCCGGCGCTGACCAGAGCCTCCGCCTGCCGCTCAGCACCGTCCTCATCGATATCGGCGATCACCACCGTGGCCCCGGCTGCAGCGAGTGTGGTCGCGATACCGGCACCGATGCCGCTGGCGCCGCCGGTGATCAGCACGACTCTGTTATCCAGTTCAAATAGACCAGCTGTTTTCGTCACGCTACCGTTCTCCCCGGTTTTTTGTGAACTACAGTGTTTCATTCTAAAAGTGGGTAAGCTAACATTGCCGACGGTAATTCAGGGCTTTTGCTCGCCAACCCGGTGGCTGTGTCGACCCCTGTTGTGGCCGATCATCCTCGACAGAGCTTACCCTCGTCAGCAGCAGGATAAAACAAGGGGAGGAAATCCCGATGAACGCGCAACCGCATACCCTTAACCTGCCTGACCTCGACCATCGCTACCGGGTAGTCCAATGGGCTACCGGCAAGGTGGGCGCACGAAGCCTGCGCGGTATCATCGCGCATCCCACCCTTGAACTGGTAGGCCTCCGCGTTCATTCAGAGTCGAAAGAGGGGCTGGACGCGGGAGAACTATGCGGCATGGCGCCGGTGGGCGTCCTGGCTACACGCAACCTGGATGACATCATTGCCCTGAAACCCGACTGTGTGATGTATATGCAGGAGGGTTACGACCTGGAGGATGTATGCCGGATACTGGAGGCCGGCATCAACATCGTGACCACCCGCGGTGAGTTCTTCTACCCGGGAAAAATGGATCCGGAGATACGCGAACGTACCGAAGCGGCCTGCCGGAAAGGCGGTTCGTCGATCCATGCCACCGGCAGCAGTCCCGGCTTTATTACCGAAGCCGTACCCCTGGTGCTGGCTTCGGTGGCGCGCCGCATCGACTGCCTTACGATTGACGAATTTGCCTATATTCCCGAGTCCTGCTCACCCGAGATGGTCTTCGACGTGATGGGCTACGGCAGGCCCCCCGGGACTGAATTCGACCCCAATCTTCTGTCCCACATGGCACAGTGTTTCGAGCAGTCTCTGTCCTCGCTCGCCGACGCGTTGTCCCTGGAGCTGGACGGCGTAGAGGCCAGCGGTGAAACCGCAACAGCCACTGACCGGATCGAAATAGCCGAGGGTGCTTTCATAGAGAAGGGAACCGTGGCTGCCCAGAGGATCACCGTGGCCGGCATGCGAAACGGTCAGCCCCTGCTGCGCTTTCGGGCCAACTGGTATTGTGCGACCGAGATAGAGCCCGGCTGGACCCTCGGCGAAACGGGATGGCGTGTCGTTGTGGAGGGGGACACCCCCTTTGATATCACCATAAAACTTCCCCCGACGGCCGAGAGCGTCGTCGAGCAGATGGGTGGTTATACGGCACACAGGGCGGTGAATGCTGTGCCCTATGTCTGCGCCGCCAGGCCGGGCATAGTGACGATTGCCGACATGCCGCAAATCATAGCCAGGCTATCGTGAGAATTTGTTGCGGCGGCTAAACCCGAGCCAGCCAGCGTGATCAACGACAAACTGATTTGGAGAGTCCCCCATGGATAAAGCCACAGAAGCTCAGGGAAGCGACGCGGTTTACTGGGATCCCTACAGGCCTGACATTGGAGAGAATCCCTACCCCACGTTCCGCCGTTTGCGGGAAGAGGCGCCGCTTTACTACAACCAGGCGTACGACTTTTATGCGCTGAGTCGATTCGCCGATATCGAGACCCATCTCGGTGATATCGAAACCTTCAGCTCCGCCCGCAGCGACATTCTCGAGTTTATAAAAGAAGATATAGACATCCCCAAAGGGATGTTCATCTGGGAGGATCCGCCACTCCATACAGTCTATCGCAATGTGGTAGCGCGGGTGTTTACGCCCAAACGCATGAACGACCTGGAAAACCAGATCCGCGAATACTGCGCGCGATGCCTGGATCCCCTGGTGGGCGCAGAGCGCATCGATTTCATCGCAGACCTGGGTGCGAAGCTTCCGGGCGGTGTTATCGGCATGCTGCTGGGGATTCCGGACGAGGAACGGGATGTGGTTCGCGAGCGGGTGGAAGCGGCCTTGCGTACGGAAACCGGCAAGCCGATGGACGTTTCCCAGGCCACCTACCAGGGCGAGGGTTATGAAGACTATCTGGACTGGCGGGCGAAGAATCCGTCAGATGATCTCATGACCACCCTGCTGGGCGTGGAGTTCAAGGACGAGACCGGTACGACGCGCAAGCTGACTCGCGAGGAGGTGCTGATTTTCGTCAACGTGATCGCCGGCGCGGGCAATGAAACTACATCCCGGTTGATTGGCTGGACCGGCAAGATCCTGGGCGACCACCCGGAGCAGCGTCGCCAGATAGCTGCGGATCCGGGGCTGATCCCCGCGGCGATCGAGGAAATTCTCCGCTTTGAGCCGCCGGGGCCTGCCGTGGCCCGTTATGTCACAAAAGACGTTGAAATCCGTGGACAGACGGTACCGGCGGGCAGTGCCATACTGTTCCTGCTGGCATCCGCGAACCGGGACGAAGAACGCTTCCCCGACGGCGACAGCTTCAATGTCCATCGTGAAGGTCCCCCCCATATCACCTTCGGGCGCGGCATCCATTCCTGTCTTGGTTCGGCCCTGGCCAGGGTGGAAGGTCGGGTAGCGCTCGATGAGATCCTGAAACGATTTCCCGACTGGACCGTGGATACGCAGGGTGCGAAGCTCTCTTCGTCCTCTTCGACCCGGGGCTGGGATACGATGCCAGCCTACACGCGCTGACATGACCTGCTGCTGAGTCGGAGGATCTCATGGTAGACATCACATATATCGAGTCCGGTGGTGAGAAGCATGTGGTCGATGTGGATGCGGGCCGCTCCGTCATGCGGGGTGCCGTGGAGAACGACGTGAGGGGAATCATCGGGGAGTGCGGCGGCTCCTGCCTCTGTGCAACCTGTCACGTCTATGTGGACCCGGCCTGGCTCGAGCGGGTAGGGGGGAAAAGTGAAGCCGAGGAATTATTGCTGGAAGAGGTCTGCGACCTCCAGTCCAACAGCCGGCTTTCCTGCCAGATCAAAGTAACGGAGGAGCTCGAGGGCCTCCTGGTGCGCCTTCCCGAAAAACAGGTTTGATTGCGGCGAGAGCCGTCGGAGGTTCTATGGCAACGTTAGGGGTAGTCGGGCTGGGCCTGATCGGCGGGACGCTCGCAAGACGTCTGGTCAACAGCGGTGAGCCGCCTCTGGTATTCGATCTCAAAACCGAGGCGGTCGATGCGGCCGCCGCGGATGGCGCTATCGCGGCGAGTTCTTCCCGTGAGCTTGCCGAGCAGTGCGACACCATTCTGGTGTGCGTGCAGACTGACGATGAGTGCGTGGCCGCTGTCTCCGGGGAGGACGGTGTGCTGGAGGGCGCCCGGCCGGGTACCTGCGTCGCCATTCTCTCTACCGTGATGCCCGCCACCGTCCTCAGCCTCGCGGCCCTGGCGGCTGATCGGGGTGTGGACCTTGTCGATTCGCCCCTGGCCGGCCGTGGCATGTTCAGCGTGGAGGAGGGGTCGATGACGGCGCTGGTCGGTGACGAGGGTGATATCGTCGCGCGGCTCGAGCCCACGCTGCGACATTTTTCCTCGCGTATCGTGCGGGCTGGTGGTCTCGGCAGCGGCGCGGCCCTGAAGCTGGCGCACAATGTGGTTGTCTACGCCGGTTTTGCCGCCACCGTGGAGGCGGTCGAGCTTTCACACGCCGCCGGTGTGCGCGAAGGGCTGCTGGAGGAGGTCGCCACAGCCAGTGGCGCTCTGTCGGACCTGGGGGCTATGTATGTGCAGCATTACAAGCATTTCCGCGACGACCCCCATACTGCGGGGGAAGACCAGGCACTTCGTGTCGCTGCCGCCCTGCTCGAAAAAGACCTGAGCGATGCGGTGGCTCTGGCAGAATCCTGCGGGACCTCACTGCCGGTGGCGAGTCTGCTATCCCATGCGGGCGCTAAAGTGTTTCCGGTGGACTGATTAATACGGCCACGCTTTGGTCGGGCCTGGCTGGGTCAGTCCTGATCGCCAAGGCATCCGGGCCAGCGGCTGCCCCTGCTCACTCCAGCGGTCGTGGTTCACCGGCACCCATATATTTCGCCAGGTTGCGGTGCAGGTTGGTCACCTTTCGTTCCTGGTATGGGTTGGGCAGGTTGCCGCGGAAACCCCGTGATTTGAGGCCCTGCTGCACCAGCTCCATGTTGGAGAAGTCCTGTGCGATCACCATGCGCCAGTTCTCCTCCGTCGGCTCCGCGTAGAGCCACTCTGTTGCAGGCTCTTCCCCCTCCGGATAACGCTCGATCGCAACCGCCTCGTAGATACACTTGTCCGGGTCGGTGCCGTGCGGCCGGGTGCGGTAGTAAAGGGCAAATACCGGGCCCTGGAGTATGCTCATATTGGGAAAGACGTGCCACGCCAGGCCCGCCTCGGCCATCTGCCCCTCGCTGATCTGGGGCCACTCCACACCGAGGGCGGCGTAGTCGGCCTTGCAGGATTCCAGCCAGTGATGATGTACCTCCGGTGCCGGGGTGCCCTCGGGCAGTTCGTCGACCAGTCGCGCGGCGGCATCCACCAGTACCTGGGTGGTACTGGCGCCCACGGTCTCCCAGAACTCTTTCTGCATCTCCGCCATCATCGCCCGGGCATCGGCTCCCTTGCCGGTTCTATGGACCGTGGTGGTGGCCGCCGCATCCTCTTCACCATGATCCGGTGTGTCGTAGCCGTCATTGCCGTGAAGACCCTGCGCCTTGCTCCAGGCGTAGAAATCGCCGTATTTGGTGAGCTGGGGGTGGGTGGCGGCCACGTGGTAGGGTTCCATGAAGGCCTCCAGCGCCACTTTCCAGTTGCAGTCAAAAACGACCCACTGGCGGAACCGGTAGCGCATTTTCTCGAACTCGAACGGGTCCAGCAGGCTGGCGGCGGGTTCGAGATACTCCCGCAGCGGGATGCAGTCGGGGTCCATGTTGACAAAAATCCAGCCTCCCCAGGTATCGACACTGACCTCGCTGAGGCAGGTATGCTCATCGGTCAGCGTGCCCTGCCAGTCCTCCCTGTTCATAAGCTCCGCGTTCTCGCCCTCGAGATTGAAAGACCACCCATGGTAGCCGCAGAAGAACAGCTGTTTTCCGGCATTTCCACGGGCGCCGTTGGCACCTTCCGGCACGCGCACCAGCCGTCTTCCCCGATGCGGGCAGACATTGTGGTAGGCCTTGATCGAGTTCGGAGCAGTGCGAACGATCAGTATCGAGTCGTGGCAGATTTCATAGGTGATGTAGTCACCGACTGCGGGGATCTCCTCGACCCGCCCCGCGTGTTGCCAGACCTTCGCCCATAACTTGTCGGCCTCCGCTTCGGCGTACTCCCGGGACGTATAGGCGTCCACAGGAAAGGTCAATGGTTCTGACAGGTCTTCCAACGTAATATCGGCGCGTTCGTTCACGATGTCTTCCTCCTGCCGCGATATGGGACGGAGTGCGGCTCCATTTAACGCTGGACACGGCCTGTTTCACCGCCGCGGATTCACGCGGGTTCAGTCATATCCTGCTCGGGATCCGCACAGCTGTCGCTCGCCTGTCCATCGGTATCAAGAATCAAACCCTCGAGTTCACCTGCCGTCCGCCAGTCCTCCAGAATCTTCATGTAGGCGTCCCAGCCCGGGCCGTAGAGCTCGCCCAGGTAGAAGCGATACTTTTCGTTGCCGTTTTCATCGACGTCGGGCTTGCCTTCATTATTGAAATAGCCGGGCGTGCAGTCGTGAATCCACTCGGTTCTGTCGATTTCCGTTTCGCGCATGTGGTCGATCCACGCGTCCTGGGCTTCCCGGCTGACTTCAGCCGCTGCCGCACCGCGATCGAGTACCGCCTTGACGATATAGGCCATATGCCTGACCTGTTCTTCGAAGTTCAGGGTAAGGGACGAATTCAGGCCTCCCTGGTAAAAGCCCGTAGTAAACAGATTGGGGAAACCGTGGGTCATCATGCCGTGTAGCGTCTTGTAACCGCCGTTCCAGTTATCGTACATGGACAGCCCGTTACGGCCTTCAAAAACAGATATTCCCCAGCGTCTATCCAGGTCGCTGGTGACTTCATACCCACTGGCGAACATGATGCAGTCCACCTCGTACTCCACACCATTGGCCACGAACCCGTTTTCAGTCAGTCGTTCCACACCCTGGGTTTCTGACACATCGATCAGCTTCACATTGGGACGGTTGAAGGTCTGGTAATACTCGTCGTTGGATGTGGGCCGCTTGCACTGATAGCGGTACCAGGGCTTCAGCAGTTCCGCGGTCTCCTTGTCCTCGACGATTTCGTCGACCCGGCGGCGCAGGCGTTCCATCACCCGGAAGTCCATCTGCTCAAAGCGCGCTGCGAACTCCTCTTCAGTCAGCTCGGGCCAGCCCTGTTCTTCCTGTTCCGCTGAGAGATTGAGATTGACCTCCGTCCAGATGTCCCGGATAAGGTCTTTCTCACCCTGGCGAAACCGCTCATTGGCTCCGCGATGAAAATTGGCCCGGCGCTCGGCCTGCCAGCCGGGCTCCAGGGTTTTTGCCCACCCGGGGTCGGTTTCAGAGTTTCTGCGGGAGTCGACGCAGGATGGGGTGCGCTGTAATAGATAGAATTCCTGCGCATACTTGCCGAGGTAGGGCACCAGCTGAATAGCCGTAGCACCGGTACCCACCAGCGCCACGCGCTTGTGGGCCAGTTTGTCCAGCACCGGGTTTTTCTCCTCGCCGCCGGTATAGTCATAATCCCAGCGCGCGGTATGGAACATATGGCCTTTGAATTCATGGATGCCGGGGATACCCGGCAGTTTGGGGATGTTCAGCAGGCCGTTGGCCATGATGACGAAGCGGGCGCGGATATCATCACCCTGTCGGGTGGTAATTCGCCACCGCTTGATCTCCTCGTCCCAGCGCAGTGACTCCACCATGGTATGGAAGAGGGCGTTTTCATAGAGATCGTACTTGCGACAGATACTCTGGGCGTACTCGCGGATCTCATGGCCATCGGTGAACTTCTTCGACGGCATGAAGCCTGTTTCCTCGAGCAGAGGAAGATAACAGTACGCGTCATTGTCACACTGAAGCCCCGGATAGCGGTTCCAGTACCAGACACCGCCGAAGTCACCCGCATGGTCAATATTCCGGAAACTGGAGATACCGGATCTGCGAAGATGGACACCGGCCATGATGCCGGACCAACCACCCCCGAGAACCGCGACGTCGATCTCTTCTGAAACCGGTTCACGGGAACGCGCAGGCATGTAAGGGTCTGCCTCATAGGTATCGGCAAAATCGTCTACGGGCTTTACATACTGCTCCTGCCCGTCCCTGCGCATGCGCCTGTCGCGCTCCTGCCGATACTTTGCCCTGAGGGCGGGGATATCGATCTCTTCTGCTGCAGGCAAGCCCGGGGACTTGGTGTTAATCATTGCGATCTCCTGAGTAGGGTGGCGCTATTGCACACTTATAATCAACAGTGATGTACATAATAAGCCAATATCCCTGTGCTTGGCAAATACGGGTGAATAGGCTGGGAGACCTATCCCAACCGAGCTTCAGTCTTTGCCTTGGCGTTTCGACCGCCGCCTTGAGCAAGTGGGATGTGGGACCCTACTCGAAGGGATCCTCGCCTGTCGTCTTGGTGCGATGAAGCAGCCGCCCGCAGTCGGGATCGTAGGGCATGGCGCGGTGCATGGTGCCGGTATTGTCCCATACAACGGTGTCACCCAGGCTCCATTCGTGGCTGTATACAAACTGTGGTTGCGTTGCCCAGTCGCGCAAGCCGTGAAGTAACAGGGCGCTCTCCATGGGCTCCTTGCCGATGACACGTTGGGCGGTATTGCCGAGGATCAGCGATTTGCGACCCGAGCGATGCTTCCATACCAGGGGCAACTCGGTCTCACCCATACGCATCCACTCCTCCAGTTGTTTCAGGGTGGGTTCAGGTGTGTGGTAGAGCTGAGTCACCCACATCGCATGCACCACGCGCAGCCCTTCGATCTCCAGCTTGCGTTCCTCCGGCAATGCTTCGTAGGAGGCGTAGGTGTTGCAGAACTCGGTATTACCACCCCAGGTGGGCAGTACCTTGCTGGAGAGCACGGCAGCGCCGATCGGTGACCTGTTCATGGTGCCGTCGATGTGCCAGTACAGGGAACCTTTCAGATAATCGCGGTTCGGGTTGACCTTCGGGTCCAGTGAAATGTCGTACACCTTCTGGCCCGCGAGTTCCGGCATGAATTCGCCGATGGTTTTGGTGAAGATGACCTGCTCTTCGTCGCTGAAGTTGATTTTGGGAAAGACCAGCACGCCACGCTGTTCGAGCAGATCGCGCAGGGGCTCACCGTACTCGCCGCTGAGTAGATCTGTTTTGTTCAGATGCACCCGGGCGCCGATCAGTGGCGAAATCTCCTCAAAGGCGTCGAATGTTTCCAGTGTGACTGCGGTCATGGTTCTTACCTCTACATAGCGGTCGGTTCAGTGCCTGTTCAGGCTTCCAGCAGCTCAGCCTGCCGCTGCATCATTTGCATCACGTCGCCGGAAGTGACCCGGCGTTTGGCATCGCCCTCGGCGAGCGGGGCAGAACCGCCCGTCGAGATGGGTGTGGTATCCACGCCGGCCGCAGCGGCCCTGGCCCGCAGCCCGGCCACGTTGATCTCCTCCCGCTGGTAGCGACTGAAGGGGTCGAAGCGCAGCCAGCGCATGGCATTGAGGTGGGTGATCTTGTCGACCTGGGTAGCGGACAGGTCTTTCACGCTCTGCCACAGGTATTCCGGTACTTCCGGCCACAGGGTGTCTGAATGGGGGTAGTCGCATTCGTAGGCGACCATGTCCTCGCCGACATCTTCCAGATTTTTCAGCCCGAAGGCATCGTCGATGAAACAGGTCATGAAGTGCTTGCGGAAAACCTCACTGGGCCTGGCACCGCCAAAGCCGCTGTTGGTCCAGGCTTTATGGCGCCAGTGGGCGTAGTCGGAGCGTTCCAGAAAGTAGGGAATCCAGCCGATGCCGCTCTCTGACAGGAAGATCCTCATATCCGGGTAGCGCTGCAGCGCTTCCAGTTGCAGCCAGTCGGCTGCACCCACCACGATGGACATGGGCATGGTGCTGATCCACGCCTCGATGGGTGTATCGTCCGAGGCGTGCGGCTGCGGATTGCCGGAGCCGATGTGCAGGCAGATGGTAATATCGTTATCCACCAGGGCCTTGTACATGGGTTCCCAGTACTCACTGTGTATGCTGGGCAGGCCGATCTTGGTGGGATTCTCGGTCAGTGTCACGGAGGTGCAGCCCATGGCGGCCACCCGCTTGATCTCTTCGACGGTCGCTGGCATGTCCCAGGTCGGCAATATGGCGCAGGCGATAAACCGGGCCGGATCCGTGGCGCACCAGTCCTGGATATGCCAGTCGTTGTAGGCTCGCAGGTGGATCAGGGCCATTGCCTTGTCATCGGCCGTGTGGAAGCAGCGACTGCCATCGAACCCGCCGATACTGCCGAAATTCAGAGAGGCGGCAATGCCGTTGATATCCATATCTTCAAGGCGCGCTTTGGCGTCCCAGCAACCCTTGCGCATCTGATCCAGGGATTGTGGCTCCATGCCGTATTCCTCCGGCACCCGCCCTACGACGGCGTTCAAGCCGACCGACGCCATCAGTTTGCCCTGGTAGGTCCAGAAATTGGCACCGCTTTTTGTCGTATGAAACTGCGGTGCGCTGACCAGATCATCACCTTTCAGGTGGCGCTTGAACATGTCCGGCGGCTCACAAATATGATCATCGACGCTGATAATCACCATGTCGTCCATTTGCATTGGTTATCCTCCTGCGCATTGATTGTCCAGAACCTGCCTGGCCCCCGCGATCTCCAAGGTTAATGGGTTCCAAGTCCTTGACATTGATCTTGATCAACAATGGTGTTCAATTTATGTTTTAGCATTGTGGTGGTTCGCCTGGAAGGGTAAAAGCGACCAAATTGGCACAGATGTTGCCCCGATTACTGCAAGCGTAGAGGAAATCACCATGAGCGCCACGTCACGCTCCGCGGCCGCGGACAAGTCTTCGAACTCACCAGCTGACGCTATGGAATGGCCGGTGGCATGGCAGACAAAACCGGAAGGTCTGGGCGTGGGCCGTTACACCGATCCCGAATTTGCGCAGCTTGAATTTGAAAAGCTCTGGAGCCGTGTCTGGCAGGTGGCGGCCAGGGTCGATGAGATTCCGGAAACGGGCGACTACACCACCTACAGGATTGGCGACCAGTCTATCCTGCTGGTTCGTGTGGACGATGACAGCATCAAGGCCTACTTCAATTTCTGCCCCCACCGCGGTACGACACTGGGTGAGGGCTGTGGTCACTTCGAAGGCGGCAAGATCATATGCCCCTTCCACGGCTGGCGCTGGGATCTGGCCGGGAATGTCAAACTGGTGCTGGAACGCAACGAATTTCACGGCGGTAACCTGCAGGACAGTGACGTTGCCATGCGCGAGGTGCATTCCCGGGTGTACGGGGGCTTTGTCTTTATCAACCTGGACCGCGAGCCCGAGCCTTTTGACACGTTTATAGCGCCCCTGCGCCAGTATTTCGACGATATCGCGCTGGCGGACATGCGCCATATCTGGTGGAAGCGCGCGGCTATTCCCTGCAACTGGAAAGTGGCACAGGAGGCGTTTTTCGAGGCCTACCACGTTTCGGCCACCCACCCGCAGTTGGAGAAGGTGGGCAGCGAAGTCGTTTACGGCGACCGTGAAGACGGGCCCATGATGTACCGGGATCTCACCTACGACGCACTCGAAAACGGCCATGGCCAGTTTTACGGCGGAGACAAGACGCCCATTGCCGGCCACGTACAGGAGGCGAAGCCGACCGATGACCTGGTGGAGGAAATGGCCGCGCGGATGAACCTGACGGCGGAGGGACTGGGCGGAATGATTCTCAAGGAGGACATCGCTCTTCTGCGCACCCTGAAGGGGAAATTGCCGCCAGATGCCAACCCCGGTGCCGAGTACGTGAAATTACAGTTCGCAACCGCGGCGCAACAGAATCGACCGATGCCGAAAATGACGCCGGAGATTATCGGTAAGTGGGGCGGGGTGAATTTCCTGTTCCCGAATATCCTCATCCTGCCCCAGGCAGGAAACGCCGTGATCTATCGCGCACTGCCGCACCCGACGGATCCCAACCAGTGTACTTTCGAGATTCGCTCAACCCGGACCTACCCCGCCGACGCCCGGACGGAGCGCTCCACCGTGGAAGAGGTCACTGACCCTAACCAGGTGGGCCTCATTCCGCAGCAGGATCTCGCTAACCTGCCGCGGATTCAGGAAGGGCTCCGCTCCAGAGGCATGCGCCAGACCTGGCTGGCCTCGAACCAGGAGAAGTTGATTGTGAACATGCACCAGGAGGAGGACCGCTACCTGCGTTCGTAGAACACGCCGCGCATTTGTAGGAGCCCGCTCCGCGGGCGATCGCGCACGGACGGCGTGCCCCTCTTTATGGGTAGTGCGCACAGGCCAGCCAGGCCGCCCGTATTTGTAGGAGCCCGCTCTGCGGGCGATCGCGCTCGGAGTGCGCCTACAGGTAACCCTTAAGGATTTGCCGGCGAGTGGGAGGAGGGCGAGATACTCCATACACCGGTCGCTTCCATCACCTCCTCACCATCGGCGCGCAGCACGCCGCGGGCGAAAGCCAGGCGTCGGCCCTGGCGCAGGATCTGGCCGTGAAGCTCGATAAACGCGGGAGGTCGAACCGCCTGCAGGAAGTGGCTGTCCAGATGGATGGTAGAGCTCATGGCGCGCCCGGCTGCTTCCCAGACCAGTAGAGACAGGCCGTGATCCATGAAGGTCATCAACACCCCGCCGTGGATAAACCCCTGGGCGTTGGTGTGGCTTTCATCCAACTGTACGGCGTAGTGCCAGCCGTCGTGGTCGCGCTGCGTCCACAGGGCGCCGAGCGAGGCGGGGATACCCTTCATTTCGCGCCGGGTCCAGCCGGCTGGAGGCGTGCCGCCCGGTGTCGATTTCATCCCTCAGCCGTCCCCTTTATCCAATTTTTTGGCGGCCAGTTCGCGCAAGGTGGAGGTCTTGACCTTGGCACTGCCGGTCACTTCGAGTTCACTTTCTTCGAAGAACAGCACGCGCCGCGGCACTTTGTAGCTCGCGAGCTGTTGTTTGGCGAAATCACGCACCTGGTCGGCGGTCAGGGTAGCGCCGTCCTGGGGTACGATACAGGCCACGACGAGTTCGCCCAATAATTCATCGGGGACACCAACCGTTTTGGTGACCTTGACGCCGGGACATTTGGCGATGACGGTGTCGATTTCCACGGGAGACACGTTCGCTCCACCCGTCTTGATGATGTCGTTGAGGCGCCCCTCCCAAAACAGGCGACCCTTGTCGTCGAGGTAACCGCCATCGCCCGTGTGGAAGAAACCTTCCTCGTCCAGAGTTTCGTCGAGGGGAATACCGATATAACCGAGCATGAGGGTCGGCCCCTTCACCGCAATTTCCCCCCGTTCCCCCAGCGGCACCGTGGCCCCGGTGAGCGGCTCGACGATTTTAAGACTGTTCCCCGCTGCCGGTACGCCGTGACTGCCGACCGTGACATCTTCCGGCGTGTTGGCGGGGAAGACCGTGCTCAGGGTGAAGGTCTCGGTATTGCCATAGGCGCAAGCGGGCTCAATCCAGTCGCTATTGATCGTCGGGTGCTGCGCAATCGGTGACTTTGCATCGGTATAGCGCATGGCCGATAGATCGACGTCGAGCCAGTTATCGGCGTCCGTCAACTGGGCCCATTGATGCGGCCAGGCGCACAGGAAGGTCGCCCTTTCAGCCGCCATCAGTGCCAGCGCCTCCTCCGGCTGGAACGTCCGCTGCAGTATCAGCGAGCCACCGGCGGACAGGGTGCCACCCAGGGCCATGGCGAAATTGCCTGACCAGAAAAAGCCGTTCGCTGACCAGGCGCGCACGTCGTCGCCGAAGGCGTACCACTTGGCCCAGCGCCAGAGTTGCAGGCAGACGCCGCGGTGGGCACTGAGGATGCCCTTGGGCTTGCCGGTGGATCCTGAAGAGAAAAACAGCATGCCGGGGTCGGCTGGCGCCACGCTGGCTGCGGTGGCATCGACCATCCCGGGAGAAATTCCTTCACCGCGCTCGAGAAAATCCCTCCAGCCTTCGATCGCGCCCATGGCCCCCGCTTCGTCGACCATGGCGAGGTGACGCAGAAAGGGGAATTTGGGGGACTGCAACTGCCCGGGGGCTGCTGTCGCTATCCGGGGCTCCAGCTCCGCCATCATCGCCGCAAAGTCTTTTTTGAGAATATTGCGTTCCAGGAGCAGGATAGAACAGCCTGAATTCTGGACCAGCACTTCCAGTTCCGCCGCGGTGGAGAACGTACTCATGGTCGTCGCCACGCCGCCGGCCAGTGCCGTTCCGAATGTTGCCGAGAGGAATTCCAGCCGGTTCGTCATCAGGATACCCACGCGGGTGCCCTTGCCGACGCCGCAGGCGAGCAGGGCGCGCGCCACGTCGATTGAGCGTGACCATAGATCGGCGTAAGTCCAGCGCTCGGTGTCATCCCCATGGCGCATGACCGCCACCTCCCGCTCGCTGAAACGGGTGGTGACCTCTTTCAGGTAGTCGCCGAGCGTGAGCGCGCCGATGCCGTCCTCCTCGCTTAGCGGGATACCCCGGACCATAGACATGCCATCCACCGTGTTTACTGTATTCATTGATCTTTTACCCTTAAATGCATCAACTTGCCTGTGAGCCGAGACAGTCAGTCCCCGGCGGCCATGCCGAAACTGTAGCGGAGGTGGTCGACGTGGCCCGAGGGAACGACCGGGAAGATGAGAGGTTCATCTGTGTTACGGATGGCATCGATATTCTCCGCCACCTGCTCGATCGTCCACTCCGGCCGGTACACACCGGGTGTTTCGGCGGCGAAGGCCCGCGCCATACGTCCGGCCATGGAAATCATCATCTCCCCGGTGACTGTACACGATTCGTGTGAAAGCCAGCCTACCACCGGCGCGACCAGTTCCGGGTCCATGGGAGGGTAGGCGCTGGTGTCCAGGCCTTCGGCCATGCGGGTCACGGCGCCCGGCAGAATGATGTTGCTCTTTACATTGTGTTCGGCCCCCTCCAGCGCGGCAACGTTCGACAGGCCGATGAGGCCGGCCTTCGCCACGCTGTAATTCACCACATTGCTGTTGCCGTACAGGCCGTTGATCGATCCGGTCAACACAATGCGGCCATAGCCGGCGGCGCACATGCGGGGAAAGGCGGGGCGGACGACATGGAATCCGCCACGCAGGTGAACATCCAGCACGGTTTCGAAGTCCTCGTAGCTCAGTTCACTCAGAGAACCCCGGCGAACGATGCCCGCATTGTGGATCAGGATATCCAGGCGGCCAAAGTGATCCAGCGCCGACTGGATGATCGCCTCGCCGCCCTCGGGTGTGGCAACCGATGCGGTGCAGGCGACCGCCTCGCCCCCCGCGGCACGGATTTCTGCCACCACCGCCTCCGCAGGTCCGGTATCCGTGCCGTCGCCCTGCATGCTCACGCCGGGGTCATTGACAACGATTTTCGCGCCCTTCGAGGCCAGCAGCAGGGCATAGCTGCGCCCCAGTCCACGGCCGGCGCCGGTGATGACGGCGACACGATCATCGAATCTCAGTTCTGGCATGGGGCCTCTCCTTCAAGGTCAAACATGAATCAGTTTTATTGTATAAGGTATGCAGTGGTTCAGGCCACGGTACCGGACAAGCGCAAGGCCTCGATCTCTTCCGGTGTCAGCTCGAGAATATCCTTGAGGATCTCCTCGGTGTGCTGGCCCAGGACCGGTGGCGCTGTCGGTGGGGGTTGTCTGTCGCCCGGGAATTTGATGGAGCGGTTCACAATGGGAACCTTCCCCAGGCTCTGGTGCTCAACCTCTACAACCATCTCGCGAGTCACTGCCTGTGGCTGTGCAAGCGCCTCACTGATGCCCAGAATGGGCGCGTGTGGCACCTCGTGTTCCGTGAAGAGTTCTACCAGGTCACCCACGGATCTCTGTTCTGTGATCCCGGAAATGATCTCGTTGACGGTACTGCGGTTGCTGCGCCGTTTCTCCAGGCTGTCGAAACGTGGGTCGTCGGTCAACTGCGGGATACCCAGGGCGCGGCAGATCCGCCCCCAGAAGCTGTTGGTCAGGCAGGCGATGATAATGGCGCCGTCCTGCGCCGGGAACTGGCCGTAGGGAACCAGGTTGGGATGTTGTGAGCCCTGGGGCTTCGGGTCCTCGCCGGTAAAAAATGCCAGTTGCGCCAGATACCCGAGCAGCCCGAGCATCCCGTCCAGCAGGCTGACATCGATCAGCCTGCCACGGCCCGTGGTATTACGTTCATGTAGCGCCGCCAGAATGCCGATGGGGCCATTGATGCCCCCGACCAGGTCGCCCAGGGGGATACCCAGCTTGGTGGGGGTGCCACCGGGTTCGCCGTTGACACTCAGGGCGCCGGAGAGGGCCTGCAGTACGATATCGAAAGAGGGCCTGTCACGCAGCGGTCCCGTCATCCCGAAACCAGAGACGGAACAGTAGATAAGTCGAGGATTGATCGCCGCAAGTGCCTCGTAGCCGAGACCCAGGCGATCCATGACCCCGGGGCGGTAGTTTTCGATCAGGACATCACATTTGGCGGCCAGATCCCTGACCAGCGCCGCACCGGCATCGCTCTTCAAATCCACGACGATGCTTTTCTTGCCGCGGTTGATGCTCAGGTAGTAATGGCTTTCCCCGTCGCGAAAAGGGGGAAACGTGCGTGTTTCATCCCCCGTTCCCGGTGGTTCGATCTTGATCACCTCGGCGCCCAGATCGGCGAGCGCGAGTGAGGCGGCAGGGCCCGCCAGCACTCGTGTCAGGTCGAGTACGCGAATGCCCTCGAGGGGGCCGGCCCAGTTCGGAGTATCACTCATGTGATCTACCCTGTTATGCATTGCCCGTCGCCCGAGTCCACTGCGGAAGAGCCTTGCGACCCATCTCGCCGTGGTACATGACAACCGTTACCCTACAGAGACTATCGCATAATTACGTCGCTCCAGGCGACTACCCGCCCCGTGTGCGCGCCCCGGCAGAGCAGGGCGCGTATCCGGGAGCATGGCCGAGGGGTCAGCCTGCGGACCGGCTGGGCAGTTCCACGACGGCAGTGCCGGAAGCGGACAACTCGCCGCGATGGGTCTCGGCCCGCTGGCTGATTTCCACCAGGTGCCTGCCATCTTCCTCGAACTTGCGGCTCACGGTTCCGTCGATAAAGATGACGTCACCGTCGGGATTGTGGCGACGTATCTGGCAGTTGCTCTTGCGCAGGAAGCCGTCGTCGCCCATCCAGTTGGTGAGGTGGTGGGTCAGCCAGGAGCAGCGCTCGGGGCCGTAGTCATAGGCGCCCGGTGCACCGACTTCCAGTGCAAAGGCTTCGTCCCAGTGAACACGCTCAGGGCAGTCGGGCACGTTGAAGCGATTCTTGATCCCCAGGCCGGGGTGCGCCTGCTGCATCTTCCAGGCCAGCTTGTTGGCGCGGATATAGAGACCACCCCAACCCTGTGCGTAGCAGATGAAACCGGTGACCGTCATGGGGCCTTTCATCATGCGGGGCAGTTCCTCGCCTTCCTGGACATCTTCCCAGAAACGCGGGGTTGCGCCGCGAATTTCCTCCGCGGCATACAGCTTTGACCACTCGGCAAGCTGCTCGTCAGAGAGTTGCTCGACCTTGCCACGGACGTCGGTGTACTTCGTACCTTTTTCGCGGGCCTCGTCCCTGTCCGTGCGGAACACCCAGCTGTCGGCCTCCGCGACCTGGTCGCCGTGCTGGTTGAAGAAATCGACATGGTAGACCTGCTGGAAGGAGCGGCCGGCAAAACGGGTCTGGTGCTCGATCAGGTCCTTCAGATGGGCCTCGGTGGTGATTACGTCGTTGCGCAGTACGGGCTTGTGCCAGGTCCAGTCGGCGCCGGCCCACATGGCGTGAATGCCGGAGAGGCCACCACAGTAACCGGAAATAATCCGGTTGGTCGTGAACAGGAAGCTCGGCAGGGCCACGAGTGTGCCGTACCTGGTCTGTTCGGCGTAGTCAGGGTCGCACCACAGCGGATTGTCATCACCGATGCCATGGGCGTAGTGGCGAATAGCGTCGCGGGTGGCCTCATAGTTCCAGGGCTCCAGCGTATCGGTGATCTTGACCCCGATGCGCTTGCGCAGATCCTCGAGACCTTTTTCGGTGATTTTCGGAAAACGGTTGGTAGACATTGACTCTCTCCTGAGGTTTCAGTTGCCGGCGGCAGCCGCAGCAGCGGCTTCACGGTCGCGCAGGACCTTGCGGTGAACCTTGCCGGCAGGCGTCTTGGGAAGCTCACTCACAAATTCGATAAGGCGCGGGAACTCGTGCTGTGCCAGGCGTTCCCGCGTGAAATTCTGTAATTCCTTGACAAAGTCATCACTGGCCGGGCGGTCGGTAACGACAAATCCCTTGACGATCTGGCCGCGCGTCTCGTCAGGCACACCGATGATGGCCACCTCCTTGACGTCTTCGTGCTTGAGCATGGTGTTTTCTATTTCCACCGCGCTCATGGTCCAGCCGGCAGAGATGATCACGTCATCGGCGCGACCGCAGTGGTACATATAACCCTCGGCATCAACCCGGGCCAGATCCTTGGTAGATTCCCAGTGGTCGCGCTTCCACAGCATCAACTCACCGACTTCATCCGGCTCGGTGGGGGTTCCATCGGGCCTGTGCACTTCCAGCTTCAGGCCGGGTATAGGCTTGCCCAGAGATCCCGGCTTGACCACGTAATCCTCGGCGCCGGGGAAATTTACCAGCACAACGCCGATTTCGGTGGTGCCATACATACTGCAGGCGGGCACATGGAACGTCTCATCGATAAAGTCGAGTGTGGCGGGGTCACAGGGTTCGCCGGTAAATGACAGCTTTTTGATGGAGAACCTGAATTTTCCCGCGTCGCCGGAATTTCTCATCATGCGGTAGTGGGTTGCGGCCGCAGACATATTGGTGATGTTGTAGTCCTGCAGCGCTTTCATCAGGCGCGTGGCGTCAAAGCGGCCGGCAAACGTGCCGGTGGTCACGCCCATTCCCAGGGGTGCCAGTGTGCCATGCCAGAGACCGTGGCCCCAGGCGGGCGATGAGGGGCAGAAGAATTCATCGCCGGGGCGAATGCCCGTGCCATACAAGGCGGCAAACATTAGGGTAACCAGGGACCTGTGCGTGTGTTTGACCGCAGCGGGCAACTCCCGGGTGGTCCCGGAGGTGTACTGGAACACCGCCATATCGCCGGCTTTGGTCCGGGTTTCAAAGCGGGTCGGGTACTTGCTGATTTCCTCGAGCATGTCGTCGTTGGCGACAACGACGCGCAGGCCTTCTACCTGAAGGGCCGTATCCGCTTTCTCGTCGTTGGTAACCAACAGACTGGGCGTACAGTCATCGACTCTCAAGCGCAGTCCGTCCAGACCAAACAGCGTAAACAGGGGCACACTGATTGCGCCCATCATCATCGCGCCGAACAAACTGGTGTAAAAAGGCAGGGAGGGCTCGAGCATGAAGGCTATTCGGTCACCCGGCTTGATACCGATCTCGACCAGCCAGTGGGCAAATTGCGCCGATCTCGCGGCGATTTCGTCGAAACTGAGAATTTCATCAGCGCCGTCGGCATGGGCGATACGCACCGCGGTACGCCCTGAACCATCCGCGTGCCGGCTCATACACTCGTGTGCGATATTGAAGTATTCCCGATCGCCGTCAAACAGCTCCCACAGGGCCGCCGAATTGGCGTGAGCCTGGGCGTCTGCATAGGACGAATAGTCTGTGAGCTTTGTCATTGTTCAACTCGCGTTCGCTGCGAAGACGGTTGTCTGCTTGCCGCCATTCGATGGATCGCAATCATGTCAAAGAAATAAAACATTGTAAATATAGAATAGAATTTTATATATTGAATGACTGGCGCAGACGCGCAGTTCGCTCTTCCAGAGGACAATGCGATGGCAGATCAGTCGAAACACACTCCGGCACGGGACCGGGAGCTCGCCAAGGCCGTGAAAGAGAGCAAGTCCCCCGCGATAGCACGTGCGGCGGCTATCCTGCGCTTACTGGGTAAAAGTGACACGCCCCTGGGCCTGCAGTCCATTGCGCGGGAGTTGGGCCTGGTGCCCAGTACCTGCCTGTATACCCTCAGAGCGCTGGTCGCCGAAGAGTTTGTCGCCTTCGAGCCCGAGACCAAAAGGTACTCTCTGGAGGCGGGCGTCCTTACCCTGGCGCGGCACTGGCTGCGGCGTAACCAGTTCACCGATATAGCCCAGCCCGCCCTCGATCGCATCAGCCACTCTTTCGATCTCACGACTATGGGGGTGCACATTGTGGGCCTCGACCACATCATTGTCGTCGCAGCTTCCCAGTCGGGAAACAATTTCCAGCTCAGCGCGCAGATCGGTAGCCGGTTCCCGGCCCTGATCAGTGCAACCGGGCGGTGTATAGCGGCGTTCGGGAATTATCCCGAAGACGAACTGGCGTCCCGGTTCAGCGCGTTGCGGTGGGACGATCCGCCAACCTACGACGAGTGGCTTGCACAGGTTCGCCAAACGAGAGAGCAGGGCTTCGCGGTGGACGCCGGCAACTATATAGCGGGCGTTACGGTGGTTGCCGTTCCCGTCTGGAAAACACGCGGCCAGCTGAGCCACGCACTGGTCGCCCTCGGTATTGGAGGCACCCTGCAACGCGTGGGGCTTCCCGCCCTGCAGCAAGCGCTGGTGTCAGCGGCGCAGACGCTCTCGAGACAGCTCTGTGGTGAGACCTGAAAAGCCCCGGATGTGCGCGGGAGGACGCAGGACAGATCGTGCCATCTGGTCTATAAAAACCCTTGAAGCGGGCCTCTGGTCGACCGGGCCCGAATGTCCCGGTGAGGATAAGCGCAGATGAAAGTAGCGGTTTTGCATGGCTCGGGCGATTTGCGCCTGGAAGAAGCACCCCGGCCCGAGGCGGGCCCCGGCGATATGGTGGTCAAGGTCGAAGCAGCGGGCATCTGTGGCACGGATCTGCATTTCAGACACATGGGACCGCGGTATCCGGATAAACCCATGCCCCTGGGTCACGAATTTGCCGGAGAGGTGGTCGAGATCGGTTCACGCGTCACCCGGTTCAGAACAGGTGAGCGGGTTGCCTACAACTCCAACAACAGTCCCGCGGATATGGGCCGCGGTGGCGAGTGCGGCGGATTCAGCCATTACGTGGTCTTGCGCGGGGTCGATGACCATATCCAGTCGTTGTGCCGCGTGCCCGATAATGTCAGTTACGAGCACGCCGCCCTCGTCGAGCCGATTTCCGTAGGCGCTCATGCCGTTAACCGGGCCGATCCGGAGCCGGGAGAGGGTGTGACGCTGTTCGGGGCCGGTCCCATTGGCCTCGGTATCATCATGACACTGGTAGAGCGGGGTATCGATGATATTGTCGTTTTCGACCTCTCTGCATCGCGCAGAGAACGGGCACTGGCGGTAGGCGCCCGGGCGGCGTTTGACCCGCGGGAGAATGCTCCTGAGGAGGTGCTGGGCGAACTGCGAGGTCATGGAGAGATCTGGGGCATTCCCCACCCCAGAACAGATATCTACTTCGAGGCAAGCGGTGCGGCGGGACTGCTCGCCGATATTGCCCGGTTCTGCAACAAGGGCTGCCGCATTATAACCCTCGCCGTACACAGGGAGCCCCTCATGCTCGATGGCACCCGGATCATGAGCAAGGAGATCAGCCTCATCGGGTCACAGGGATACCCCTGTGAGTTCCCCGAGGTCATGGAGAAAATAGCCACCGGGGCCATCGACCCCGAGAAACTGATCAGCCACCGCTTTCCGTTCGAGCGATTCCTGGAGGCGTTTGAAGTCGCCGACGATCCTGAGCGGTCGGCGAAAGTCGTACTGCAATTCGGGTGAACGTTCGACCGGGGAACTCCCATGAATTTCGATGAAATCGTAAACACCGCTCGCGAAGCCACGGGTCTTCCCGATCCTGACAGGGACACATGGCAGGAGGGCCTTGAAATTCTGTTGCGTGATCATGCCAAAGCCGACGTGCTCACCGAGCGGGGGCGCGGCATCATGAAGCGCCGTTATGTCAGTGCGCTGGCCACGCGGATGCAGGTGGATGACTACATTCGCAATAATCCCGACGTTATCGAGACCCCGGTGGAACGACCGGTGTTCATTCTGGGCATGGTCCGGACCGGTACGACCATGACAAGCTATCTCATGGATACCGACCCGGCCAACCGATCACTGCTGCGCTGGGAAGCTTACAATGTTGCGCCGCCTGCCGCTGCGGGCATGACGCGCACCGATCAACGGTGTCTCGCAGAAAAGGTCGCGGACGAGGAACTGCTCAAAAATAATCCCGGTATGTTTGCGACGCATTTTGAGGCGGCGGACGGGCCCACTGAATGCGTTCATCTGCTGGCCCAGGATTTCCGGTCCATGATGTACGCCGCCTTATCCACCGTTCCGGTCTATGCCGACTGGCTACTCGACTGTGACATGGCGTCCGCCTTCGAACACCGCAAACGGGTATTGCAGATACTGCAGTCGACCAATCCCGGGCGCTGGGTGCTGAAAATGCCCTCCGACTCCGTATTTATTCCCTGGCTGTTCAGAGTGTTCCCCGATGCCAGGGTCATCTGGACCCATCGCGACCCCTACGCCGCCTTTGCCAGTTCCTTCAGCATGCGGGGGCAGTCACGGCTGATTTTCAACAGGGAGATGGATATCGACTACATGCGGTGCAAATGGCCTTTACAACTGTCGCTGCATCTCCGGCGGCCACTGGAAATGGCAAAAGAGCGGCCTGGCGATATCTATCATCTCTACTATGACGATATGATGTCTGATCCCGTGGGCGAGATGAAAAAAGTGTACGCCTGGCTGGGTGATGATTGGACCGGGGTGGCGGAAACGGGTATGAGGCAGTGGCTGGTGGAAAATCCCCAGAATCGTTTTGGCAAGCATACCTACTCGCTCAGCGAGTGGGGCTTCAGTAAAAAAGAACTGGAGCCTTATTTCGCTGACTACCTGAAGGTTCATCCGGTCGCGACTGCAGACGAGGCGTAAGCGTCAGCAGGATGAACGACGGTCCCGTTTGCGCTTGTCAGCATTCCGGAGCGGCTATTCTGGCATCGAACAGGTTGGCGAGCGCGGGGCTGCCTGAGTCAACGTATTGATTTCGAGGAGTAGGTGAATATGCATGGAGTAGCGCGCTGGATTGTGACCCTGATGACCTCGTACGTTGTCGCGGCTAACGGATTCGGAGCCGGCAAGGCATTGTCCGGGCCGGTATTCGACGAGCAGGGTACGGTCCATGTACCTGCCTTTGAGCTGCCGCCCTCGGCGCTGATGAGCCCGGAGGCCAGGGAATTCCAGAAGCTGCGCGCAAAAATGCCGCACGAGCGGCCGGCAATGGAACCCGACATAGCCAGGTCGCGCAGGGGACTCGCGGCACGGCTGGCGCCGCAGGTCGCGATGATGCTGGAATCGTTTCCGGTGGATGTAGCCGAAGAGACGCTTGGCGGTGTGCCTGTACGTATCGTTACACCCCGGGACACGGATTTCGATGCCGATCGTGTTCTCATCAATCTTCACGGCGGTGCTTTTTCGGTCTGCTGGGACTCCTGCTCCCTGCTCGAGTCGGCGCCCGTTGCGGCACTGGGCGGGTACAAGGTTGTCTCGGTCAATTACCGGATGGCGCCCGAGGCGACACACCCGGCGGCTGTGGAAGATGTCGCTGCGGTCTACCGCGAACTGCTGAAAGGCCGTGACGCGAGTCGTATCGGTATCTATGGCTGTTCTGCGGGAGGGGCGTTGACAGCCCAGGCCGCTTCCTGGCTGACCCATCACGACCTGCCGCAGCCGGGTGCCATCGGCATATTCGGCGCCGGCGGAACGCGCATGCGCAGCGGCGATTCTGCCTACCTGGCCGCCTATATCGACGGCTCATTCCCGCCGCCGTCGAAGCCGGGTGAGCCGGACCTGGATATGACCCGCGGCTATTTTGCCGGCAAGGATATGAAAGACCCCATCATCTCGCCCGCGCACCACCTCGATGTGCTCGAGAGTTTCCCGCCGACCCTGATCATTACGGGGACACGTGCCATGGACATGAGTCCGGCGATCTACACCAATTCGCAATTGATAAAGGCCGGCGTGCGCTCAACCCTGATCGTGGCCGAGGGTATGGGGCACTGCTATCTGTACATGCCACACCTTCCTGAATCCAGGGATGCCTACGCGGCGATCATCGACTTCTTCGAGCGGAACCTGCGGTGACTGCCATGGCCATTTGGCAACCAGCGGGCTACTGATATCTCCCCTGGAAAATCACTGAAACCCTCGCGTATCCCGCTGCAGTGGGAGGCGGTGACACCGGACTGGATGGCTGCGGCCATCTCGCGCCGGCACCCGGGGGCCCGCGTGTCGGACGTGCAACTGGTCACGCGCGACGATGGCACCAATCGGCGGGCGCGTTTCGGTCTGACTTACGCCAGAGGGTCCGGCCCTGACAGCGTCTTCCTGAAGGCCCATGCCGCCAACCACCGCCTGGTACACCTGCGCAACGGCAACCTGTTCAACGAGGCGCGGTTGTTCGCCTCGGGTATCACGCTGCCCCTGGATCACCCGCTGGTCTATAAATCCATGATCGATTACCTGCGGCTGGATTTCCTTCTGGTGATGGAGGACCTCCTGCAGCGGGGAGCGGACCCGCGGGATGCCACGCGTCCCATGACCGTCGACCAGGTGGCCAACGGCCTGCGCGGCCTGGCCAGGCTGCACAGCGAATTCTGGGAGTTCAGTCGTCGAACCCGGCCCGCTTTGCGCTGGGTAAAAAACTGGAAACCCACCCGGGGTTGGCAGGTGGGCCTCAGAAACCATGTGCCCGGGGGGCTGGAGCGGGGCAGGGCAGATTTGCCCGCCGAAATCATGACGTTGACGGGCGATGCGATCGTCGACCTCTGGGCGCGCTATGTGGGAAAACTCGCGACGAAGCCCGTCACCCTGTTGCACGGTGACGCCCACATCGGCAATACCTATGTGCTGCCCGATAATGACGTCGGGTTTCTTGACTGGCAGGTGGTGAGGCGGGGTAACTGGTCCCAGGATGTCGGTTACTTCCTGGTCAGCGCCCTTACTGCCGCTGATTGTCGTGAGGCTGAAGCCGATTTACTTGAGATCTATCGCGACGCCCTGGACGTTCCCCGCAGTCAGCGACCTTCAAGAGAAGAAGCGTGGCTGTGGTACCGCGCTTCGACCAGTTACGGACTCACCATCTGGCTTTCGACGCTGGGTACCGATGGCTACCAGTCCCGGGAGGTGTCCAGTGCACTGGCCGGGCGTTTTGCCTCGGCCTTTGTTGATCTCGACGGTCGTCAGGCGCTGCAGCAACTGGGGGCGTGACAAACAACGTCGATCTTGCACGGCAGGGCGGCATCGCCGTGCCGCCCCTGGCCGGCGTTATTCAGGCAAACGTTTCTTCGCCCTCCAGTTTAGTCCTGTGCATCAGGCGCCCGCAGGCCGGATCGTAGGGCGTTGCACGGTGCATGGTGCCCGTATTGTCCCAGATCACGGTATCGCCCACATTCCATTCGTGGCGATAGACGAAGTCGGGCTGAGTGGCCCATTCGCGCAGTTTTACCAGTAGCGCAGCGCTCTCTTTGGGACTCATGTCCACCACTTGATAAGCGGTGCATCCCAGTACCAGTGATTTGCGCCCGGATCTGTGCTTCCAGATCAGCGGTAATTCGTTGTCGCCGATGGCCATCATCTGCTCCAGCATGGCGTAAGGCGGCTCTGGGGCATAGTAGAACAGCGAAGCCCAGGCGGAGTGAAGGACTTTCAGTTTCTCGTACGCCCGCTTCTCCTCTTCCTTCAGGTCATCATAGGCTGCGTAGGTATTGCAGAACTCCGTCTCGCCCCCCTCGGGTGAAAGCACTTTGGCCGAAAGAATCGAGGCAAGAATTGGAACATCGTTCATCGTGCCGTCAATGTGCCAGTACATGGAGCCCTTGAGGTATTCGGCGCTGGCGGTTTGCGATTTATCCAAACTTATTTTATGGACACTCTCGCCTTCGCCATCTCTCAATTCCGGAGCGAACTTTCCGAGTGTTTTGGTAAAAGCTACCTGTTCGTCGTCGGTAAAACTGATTTCCGGGAAGACCAGTACGCCACGGCGCTCGAGCAGGTCGCGAATTTCACCAGCGTTTCCGCCGCTGAGTAATTCATCTTTGCCTGACAATATCCTGGTGCCTATACGCGGTTTGATGTCTTCTTTTTTCAAAGCCATCGATCTTCTCCTGTTCGATTACGTTTCTCTGTGGCGGCAGCGCGCACCCAGCGATGAGTCGTCGGTTCTGCGATGCATTCGCCAGATATTAAATTGTGACCCGGCCGCCGTTGACGCTGAGCGTATGCCCGGTCACGTATCCGGCGGCCTCGGATACCAGGTAAGAACATGCCGCGGCAATGTCTTCGGGTTTTCCCGCTCGCCCCATTGGGGAGCCGGAAGCAGCCTCCGCATCAATATCTACCGGTGACGCGCGTAACATGGGTGTGTCGACAAAGCCCGGGGGAATGTTGTTTACGGTGATTCCCTTGTCGGCATATTCTCTCGCCAGGGTTTTGGTCAACGCAATCACGGCGCCCTTTGATGCGGCGTAGTGTGCCATCGCGGGAGCGCCGGTCTGGGCGGAGGAGGACGATATATTGACGATTCGGCCCCAGCCGGCAGCGAGCATATCGGGAATGATAGCCTGGCTGCACAGAAAAGGGCCGTTGACATTGATCTTCAGCATGCGGGTGAGCATCTCTTCCGATATTTCCTGGAACCGGCAGAAGCCGGTAATGCCCGCGTTATTGACCAGGATGGTTATAGGCCCCAGCTCGTCGCGTGTCCGTTCTGCACTGGCGGCAATCTCATCCGCCGCAGCCGCATTGCCGACACAGG
>JAHEEV010000060.1 GCA_024640505.1 Halieaceae bacterium | reverse complement strand
ACAAGATCATCGGCGTCAACTTCAAGGGTCCCTTTCGCCTGGCGGCCCTGGTCGGACAGCGTATGGCAGCGCAGGGGGATGGCTGCATCATCAATGTCAGCAGCATCGGCGCGATACGTCCGACCCCGCTTGCCATTCCCTATTGCGGCGCCAAAGCGGCGCTCAATGCCATGACGGAGGCTTTCGCCGCGGAGTTCGGCCCTTCGGGTGTGCGGGTGAACACGATATCGGCCGGGCCATTCCTGACCGATATCAGCGAGGCCTGGCCGGAAGAACAGAGGCAATCGGCGCCCTCGGCACTGGGGCGGCCCGGTCGTCCGGAGGAGGTGGTGACCACCGCGCTGTACCTCGCCAGCCCCCACTCCAGTTTTGTCACCGCCTGCCTGGCCCGGGCCGACGGTGGTATGTACTGAAGTGGTATTGAAAGAGCGGTCCCTGTCTGCAGGTCCCGAGTCTGTTACTTCATGTCAGGAGCAATCCGGCTCCTCCCACCAGGGGTAAAAATCAGGCATGTCAGCGCTCACCCGGTCAGTGAACCGGGCAGGGCGCTTTTCCAGGAAGGAGAGCACGCCCTCCCTGGCGTCTGCTTGTTTACCCCGGGCGTAGACCGCGCGCGAATCCAGTTTGTGGGCGTCCATCGGATGGTCTGCCGACAGCATGCGCCACAGCATCTGCCGGCTCAACGCCACCGAAACGGGGGCACAGTTGTCGGCGATCTCCCGGGCCAGCGCATAGGCCGCAGGCAGCAGCTGATCTTCCGGGTAGACCGCTTTGACCAGGCCGCCTGCCAGCGCTTCCTGTGCATCAAATACATGACCCCGCGTGCACCACTCCACCGCCTGGCTGATGCCCACCACCCGGGGCAGGAACCAGCTTGAGGCAGCCTCCGGCACGATGCCGCGGCGGGCAAAGACAAAGCCGAAACGGGCCCTCTCAGAGGCCAGCCGGATGTCCATCGGCAGGGTCATGGTAACGCCCACGCCGACCGCGGCACCGTTGATAGCGGCGATGACGGTCTTTTTGCTGTTGAAAATCTGCAGCGACACCAGGCCTCCGGTGTCCCTTGGCGCATCGGCCGGGTCCCGGGGCTGTTGTTCCTCGAGCTCGTCATAATCAAAGGTGTCCTCACCGGCGCCGAGGTCGGCGCCGGCGCAGAATGCACGACCGGCACCGGTGACGACAATGGCCCGGACGTCATCATCCTCGTCTGCCCTCTGCAGGGCGGATATCAGCTCCTCCGCCATGGTGGTGGTAAACGCGTTCATCCGGTCGGGACGGTTTAGAAGCAGGGTGAGGACATGGTCTTCCACCCGGTAATCGATCGTTCTATATGGCATGTGTAAACCTCCTTTTAGCGGTTTTAGCCGATGGTCTGTCCGGCGGGCTGGAGCTTTGACCACGCGCCCGTCCGGCACAACCTGCTCAGTCCTTGCGCCGCCGCTTGAGTATGACCCCCCGCCACGCGAGGCTACTCGCCAGCACGACATAGCCTGCGGCAAACAGCGCCATGGTATCCATACTGACGCCGTCGTCGATCAGCCACCCCATCAGCACGGGCGCAATCGCGCTGGAAAATACCATGGCCGCCGTGGTCAATGATTTTATCGATCCCAGATGCAGGGTGCCGTACATCTCCGAGAAAAAGGGTGAAGAGAGGGTGGAGTAGACGCCGATGGAAACGGCCATCAGGGCCATGAACAACCCTGCCACCACCACCGTGTCGGAGCTCGCCAGAACCAGCAATCCTGCCCCGAAAGGCAGGCATACCAGGGGAGCCAGCACAATGGCGCCGAAGCGGTCGACCAGGAGGCCGGCCCAGAGTTTGAAACCCGTACTTACGCCGGCATACAGCAGGTACAGGCTGCCCCACAGGGCCAGCGGCCAGCCCTTCTGTTCCACCAGGTGCACCTGGTGGAACATGAAACCGGTAAAAAGCATGGGTTGGGCGAGCAGGGCGGGCATGAACAGGTAAAAGAGCGGGTCCCCGACAACCTCTGCGCGTGTCCAGTGTCGCTGGCCTCTGTGCGCCTGGGATGACGTTCCGGCGGAGACCTCGCTCAGGTAGGCCGCGTGGCGGCTTTCGTGCCCGCGAAGCAGCAAACGCGTGATGAGCGGCACCGAGATGCCAAGCATTATCGCCCAGAATAACCAGGCCTCGCGCCAGCTCATCAGTGCCAGCTGGGCGATGACCAGGGACGGCAGCACCGCCTCGGACAGGGAGTAACCGATGCCGCTGATGGCGTTGGCCTTACCCTTGTGAGGCCCGAGATAGCGGACCATCGTCGTGGGTCCCGCCATCCCCATCAGGCCCTGTCCCATGTGGCGCAGAACCAGCACGCTCAGAAACAGCGTCAGCGCGCCGCCAGAGGATGCGATCATCAGACAGCCGACCACGAGGCCGAATACAACCAGGTAGGCGTAGTGCCGCAGGTCGATGCGATCGATCAGGGACCCGGTCCACAGCAGGATGACCGCGCTGGCCAGCGTCGCGGCAGAGTAGATTGCGCCGAAATCCCCGTGACTGAGCTGCAGGTCCTGGCGCAACTGCGCACCGAACAGGCCGATAAAGTAGGTCTGGCCGAGGCTGGAGCTGAAGGTCATGACGAACCCGAACAACAGCAGGCGCCATTCCGCCCGGATCAGGGGCAAGAAAGATTTCACGTCAGCAGCTTGCCCCGGGTGAGTGACCACTCGGTAATCGGCATTGCCTGCAGCCGGTCATCCCGCGTGGATCACAGGAAGCCCACGACGCCGTGGGGGATATAGGGCGCCTCCAGTCGGGCGACCTCTTCTTCCGAGAGTGTGACATCCAGCGCGGCGATCGCATCACTCAGGTGCGCAGGTTTGGTAGCGCCGATGATCGGCGACGTGACCTCCGGTTTCTGCAGCACCCACGCCAGCGCCACCTGGGCCCGGGGCAACCCCCGTTCCGACGCCACCTGTGCCAGGGCCTCCACCACCTCGCGATCTGCATCGGCTGTGTTCTTGTAGAGGTAGTCGCCGAAGGCATCGTTTTCCGAGCGCCGGGTCGTTTCGTTCCAGTCGCGCGTCAGGCGACCCCGGGCAAGGGGGCTCCAGGGGATCACGCCGATGCCCTGGTCGCGGCACAGGGGCAGCATCTCGCGCTCTTCCTCGCGGTTAAGCAGGTTGAGGTGGTTCTGCATGGACACGAAACGCGACCAGCCATGCTGCTCGGCGACAAACAGGGCTTTGGCGAATTGCCAGGCGTACATGGATGAGGCGCCGAGATACCGCACCTTGCCGAGTTTGACCAGGTCGTGGAGGGCCTCCAGGGTCTCCTCGATCGGCGTAAGGTGATCCCACCGGTGGATCTGGTAGAGGTCGACGTAGTCTGTCCCGAGCCTGCGCAGACTGTCGTCTATTGCCGTGAAGATTGCCTTGCGGGAAAGCCCGCCCGTGTTGGGCGCATCGCGCCAGGGAATGAATACCTTGGTGGCGATGACCAGCTCATCCCGTTTACCGAGCTTCTTCAGCGTTCGGCCCACTATCTCCTCCGAGGTTCCGGCGGAGTAGCCGTTGGCGGTGTCGAAGAAGTTGATGCCGGCGTCCAGCGCCTGTTTGATCAGGGGCAGGCTGGCTTCCCCGTCCAGCGTCCATGCGGCATGCATGCCGTCCTCCGCCTCCCCGAAACTCATGCAGCCCAGGCAGAGACGGGAGACCTTGAGGCCGGTATGTCCAAGATTCACGTATTCCATAGATATGTCCTCAGGGGAAAGCCCTGTTTCAGAAGAACCCGAACAGCTTCCCGGCAATCCTGCGCAGCTGAATCTCTTCCGCACCCTCGGTGATCCGGTAGCGGCGATGGTGCCGGTAGATGTGTTCAAACGGCTTGTGGCGGGAGTAGCCGATGCCACCGTGTACCTGCATAGCCGTATCTGCCGCATTGCACACCAGCCGGTTGGCGCGGTAGTTGCACATGGAGACCCTGTCGGTCAGTTTTTTTGCCACCTCCACCTTGGGCATCGCGTCCATCTGCTGCGCCGTGGCGTAGATGAGCAGTCGCAGCATCGCCGCCTCGGTGTGCAACTCCACCAGGGGGAACTGTACCCCCTGGTTGGTTGCCAGTGGCTTGCCGAAGGGTTTCCGCTGCCGGGCGTAGGCGACGGACTCATCGATACAGTACTGCGCCGCCCCCAGTGAGGAGGCCGCCTGGCGGATGCGGCTTTCGTGGACGAAGTGCATGGCGCAGGCCAGGCCGTTGTCGACCTCCCCCAGCACATCCTGATCGGGCACCCAGACGTTATCGAGACTGCACCTGGGATGATCCGTCGGCATATTGAAGGTCCACAGGTATTCCCCGACCCGGAAGCCCGATGCATCGGTCGGCACAATGAAGCAGCCGATGCCCCTGGCGTCGCCATCCTTACCGCTTTGGCGTGCGTAAACCAGTGCGTGGGTGGCGGCGTGCAGGCCGGTGGTCCACATTTTTTCGCCATTGAGCAGCCAGCCGTCCACGCCATCCCGGGACTGGCGCACAGCGCGTGTTTCCATCCAGGTGGCATCCGAGCCGTGAGCCTCCTCCGTCAGCGCAAAGGCCCAGCCCATGCGCCGCTCCAGCAGCGGTGTCATGAAGCGTGACTGTTGCTCCGCAGTACCGAAGTCCCGCAATTGCAGCGGTGTCATCAGGTTGCCCACCACCGAGCTCTCGTTCTGTAAATCGTTGTGCAATCCCAGCCCCTTGTGGGCCAGGTGCTCCCGGATCCGAGCCATCGCCAGGTTGCTGCCGTTCCTGCCCCCGAATTCCTCCGGCAGGGCGAAGCGGTAGTGACCCGCAGCATCGGCACGCCGTTTCATCTCCTCCAGCAGATCTTCCCACTCCTGCTTCGGCAGGCCGCCGTTGTCCCAGTCCGTGCGGGCGTGCTCCCGTCGGTGGTCGAAGAAGCGAATGTTGTCATCCTGTTCCTCGAGCGGCTTGATCTCGGATTCGATGAAGGCATCAAGTTCCTCGAGATACGCCTCGATCTCACGGGGGATTTCAAAGTTCATATTCGTATCCTGGATCCAGGGTGCCTCATTGACACCAACGTTGTCGGGCTTGCGCTAACCCTGCGTAGCGGGGCTGGTCGATGGTCATCCGCTCCAGGGCGGACAGGCGCAGGTGGTTCCATACGGCGTCATCTTCCAGCCCGATCTCGCCGTCCGCCAGGGCTCGGCAGAGCGCAGCATGGTCCATCCCGAGCGCCAGCAGTCTGTCGCGCGAAGCCCGTTCGAAAATTCCGCCCCACCGGGCGTGGCGCCTGGCGATGCCCAGGGCATTTCCCGCCACCCGCGACTCGAACTGTTGATGCCCGCGGGTAACGGCCTGCACGGATTCCCGATTCCATTCGCCCAGGGCCGTCAGGAGTTCTGCATAGTCGATCTCGCCCTCAGAAGCGCGCTCCGATGGCGGCTCCCAGGTCAGGCCGTTCCTGTCATCCAGGCCCAGTACTTTCTCGAACAGCAGCAGCAGGTCCGTTTCGACTTCAGAGACCCGCCGTCCGATCACGGCGCGCTCCAGGGAGCGGTCGCCACCGCTGCGCCACAGTTCTCCCATGGTGAGGCAGACGACTCCCCACCAGAGTGTGCTGAATACCAGCCAGTAGCGCAGGCGCGCCGGTTCGATGTCGCGACCGCTGTGCTCACGGTAAGCCTGCAGGAGTGCATCGATCCGGTCGAAGCCACCGACGGGCTTGTCGTAGTGCCCGAAGCGCCAGCTGGGGGCACACAGGTAGGCCAGGTCACGGGCGGGGTCGCCAAGGTGAGCCAGCTCCCAGTCGAGCACGGCGGTGAGTCCCGAGGCATCGATCATCAGGTTGCCCATGCGGAAATCGCCGTGCAGGACCGCGGGTGCTGTGGCAGGCGGCGCGTTCTGTCGCAGCCAGCCCAGGGTAAAGTCGAAGACGGGCAGCAGAGCGCCCGTTTCCCGGTACTTCTCTGCCTGCGCCCTCACCAGCTCGAGGGGCGGGAGATACTGCAGTTCGTCCGGCAGGCTCGCCGGATCCAGGGCATGGATCCTGGCCAGTTCCCTGGCGCACTGCTGCGTCAGCTGCGCCTCTGCCGCCGCAAAGCCCGGCTGACCCAGTATCCTGTGAGGCAGGGTTTCTCCCTCGACCCTGCTCATGACGAAGCCTTCACCCAGGCCATGGCGCGGTTCGAGTCGGGCCAGTACGGTGGGCACGGTTACGCCGCCCGCGCCGGCAGCCTCGATGAGGTCAGCCTGTGCCGCCAACGAAATGGCGCCGAGGTTGTCATCCCCACCCATTGCCTCGCGGCTGCCACCCGGGAGGCGCCGCAGTACCATGGCCCGGTCGCCGTACCGAAGTGCCCAGCTTTCCATATTGGCGCCGCCGGAAAGGCGGACCAGCTCTTCCAGCTGGCTGCCCTCACCGAAAGCCTCATGGCACAGCAGTAATACTTTCTCCTCCAACGAATCTGGCAGCACGGGCAGATTACCTATGCCCCACTGAAATCGGGTTTCTCCTTTGCCAGAAACGCGCGGATACCCTCCTGGGCATCGGCAGTCGTTGCGGCCGAGGCAATGGCCCTGGCCTCCAGTTCCATCTGGGTCTCCATGCCGTTTGAAAAGGTGTCGTTCAGCAGCGTCTTCACGCGACCGAAAGAGAGTGTCGGCCCCTGGGCCAGGCGGCCAGCAAGCTGTCCGGCTTCCTGCAGAAGGTCGGCGTCCGGTACGACCCGATTTGCCAGGCCCCAGTCCACGGCCTCCGCAGCGCTCAGCTTTCGATTGGTCAGCATCAGTTCCCGGGTACGCAGCTCGCCGATGCGGCGCGGCAGGAACCAGGTGGAACTGCCATCCGGTGACAAGCCCGCAGCGGTGTAGGCCATGGTAAAGCTGGCGGATTCGGCGACCATCACGTAATCGCAGGCGCAGGCCAGGCTCATACCCGCCCCGGCGCAGGGACCGTTCACGGCGGCGATGACGGGCGCGTTCATGCGCGCCAGGCGTGAAATGGCCGCATGAAGGTAGAGTGTCAGTTCGTTCAGGAGGCGGGGGAGGTTGTCGAGCTCAGAGGCGAAAGACTGGAGATCGCCACCGGCAGAAAAGAAGCGCCCCGATCCGGTCACCAAAATCGCTCGGACGTCGGGCGATGCGCCGCAGGTATGGACGGCGTCCGCCAGCTCCCGCATCAACGCCAGATTCATGCCATTGGCTGCATCGGGTCTGTTGAGCGTCAGTCGCGCCACGGCGTCTTCGATGGAAAGTGTAATCGTCTCGTAAGACATGCTTGGGTGTCCTGTATTGCGGTCTGAGTCGGTCAGCGATTGTAGTCTGCACCGGTCGCTGATGCGAGGTGCCATCCCGAAGGGGCTGATGCTGCGGCCCGCTCTGGTTCCCGCGACGCCAGCGACGTTCCGCTGGCGGGCGCGCAGGCTGCTTTCAGCGCGGTTGCATGCGGATGGCGCCGTCCAGGCGAATGCACTCGCCGTTGAGGTAGTCGTTTTCCGCCATGAAAACAGACATATGAGCAATCTCCTCCGGTCTGCCGAGCCGCTGCGGGTAGCACACGCTGGCCTCCAGTGACTTGTAGGCCTGCTCCGGTAACGCCTCGAACAAAGGCGTGTGGATCAGCCCCGGCACGATCGTGTTCACCCGGATGCCGTAGCTGGCCAGGTCGCGGGCCATGGGCAGGGTCATGCCCACCACGCCGCCCTTACTGGCGGAGTAGGCCAGCTGGCCGACCTGGCCTTCCATGGCGGCAATGGAGGCGGTGTTAATGATGACGCCGCGGCCGCCGTCGCTGTTGACGGGCTCATTCCTGGCCATCTGTTCGGCGGCAAAGCGGGAGACGTTGAATGTACCGACCAGGTTGATGTTGATCACCGGCATATACTGGTCCAGCGGGAAAACCCCGTTCTTGCCGAGCGTCTTGCAGGCGCTGGCGATACCCGCGAAGTTATTGCAGATGTGCAGTGCACCGAACTTCTCGACCACCTCCGCCACGGCGCTTTTCACCGAATCCTCGTCCGCGACGTTGACCTTCCAGAACGCGACCTTGTCCGCGCCCAGTTTTTCGATCAGCTGGTTGGCGCGCTCCTCGTTCAGGTCGAAAATGGCAACTTTTACGCCTCGGGCCACATAGGCTTCTACCGTGGCCTGTCCAAGACCCGACGCGCCGCCTGTGACGATGGCTACTTTTCCTTCGAGATTCATTGAGCTACTCCTGATTCCGTTGTGCAGGCTTGAATTCAAACCGCGGGGGAGGGGCATGATAAATCAATGGCGAAGGGAGAATCCATACTGAATCCGCCCGGTCATCCTGAACAAGCTGTTCACCAGGCGTGTTCCCGGGGTCGAGTTTCCTGCGCGCCCCATTCCCTCTACACTCACTCACCTGCAACCCGTCAATCCACCCCCGAGGAACCCCGATGTTTGAATTCAGTGAACAGTCCCTGGCCCTGCAGGCCCGGCTCACGGCCTTCATGGAAGAGCACATTTACCCCAATGAGGCGGCCTATGCCGCGCAGCTGGAGGCCGCCACGGATCGCTTCGCCTACCTGCCGCTGATGGACGAGCTCAAGGCAAAAGCCAGATCGCAAGGCCTGTGGAACCTGTTTATTCCACCCAGTCTGGCGGAGTTCAGTGAACATGGCGGCCTGAGTAATGTCGATTACGCGCCGCTGGCCGAGATCATGGGACGGGTACTGTGGTCGCCGGAGGTGTTCAATTGCAACGCCCCGGATACGGGCAATATGGAGGTCTTCATGAAATATGCCACCGCCGAACAGCGAGAGCAGTGGCTTAACCCGCTGCTCGAGGGTGACATTCGCTCGTCCTACGCCATGACCGAACCTCACGTGGCCTCCAGTGACGCGACCAATATCGAGTTGAGCATCCGGCGCGACGGTGGTGAGTGGGTCCTCAACGGCCGCAAGTGGTTTATCACCGGCGCCATGTACGAGCGCACCAGAATTCTGATCGTGATGGGCAAGTCGGATCCGGACAACCCCAGTCGTCACAAACAGCAGACACAGGTGCTGGTGCCCAAGGACACGCCCGGGGTGCGGCTGGTTCGGCCGCTGACGACGCTGGGCTACGACGATGCGCCTATCGGGCATGCCGAGATCCTGTTCGAGGATGTGCGCGTTCCGCTGGACAATGTTCTGCTCGGTGAGGGGCGCGGCTTCGAAATCGCCCAGGGCCGCCTTGGACCGGGCCGCATCCATCACTGCATGCGCCTGATCGGCGCCGCCCAGCGTTCCCTGGAACTGGCTTGCCGGCGTGTCAATTCCCGCACGACCTTCGGCCGCACCCTGAGCCAGCACCAGTCGGTTCGGGAGGATATCGCCCGCTGTTTTTCCGAGATCGAAATGGCCAGGCTGCTGGTATTGAAAACCTGCAGTAAAATGGACGAGGTAGGCGCAAAAGGTGCAATTGATATGATCGCCGCGAGCAAAACCAGCGTACCACTCATGGTACAGGCCATTATCGATCGCTGTATTCAGATGCATGGTGCCGGCGGGCTGACCGACGACTACTGCATGGCCGAGGCTTTCAATTACGCCCGCTGGTGCCGACAGGCAGATGGGCCCGACCAGGTGCACCAGATGGCCCTGGGGAAGCAGATTATCGCGCGTTATGCCGACAGCCCCTAACGGGACGAGCCTTAGCGACCTCTCCGGGCCAGATGCGAGGGGTCATCCCATAATGCGACTTTGAGCGGGTACAGGTCATGACATACTTTACACATTCCATGCCAGGTTTAGTCCTGGGTGTTTTGCTGCTGGTCTCCGCGCCCTCATGGTCGGAGCCGGCTGGCCGGCCCGCACAGAAAGGGCCCTGGGTGGTTGGCATTGGGGGCGGGGCCGTCCATCAATTTGCCTCTGATTTTGACCGGGGCGAGGGCCACTTCAGCGTCAGCCGGGTGTATGTTCAGCCCAGCCTCGGTTACGCCTGGGATCGCCGGACCAGTGTCTCCCTGTCCCTCGGGGCGGGATGGTCCGATTACGATTTTTCGTCGGATGCCCAGGTGGGCGGCACCCGGCCCTGGGGTAATATCCAGGACTACTCCCTGTCCGTGCCGGTCCGCTTTTCACCGGCAGAGCGTGCCAATGTCATCCTCATTCCCAGCGTGCGCAGTTACTACGAGGAGGGCGCCGACCTGGAGGACGGCAGGACAGAAGGCCTCATCGCCGCAGCGGGCTGGCGGTTTTCGGATTCGCTGACCCTGGGTCCCGGTTTCGGTTGGTTCTCCGAGCTGGGCGGCGGCAGTAACGCGTTCCCCATCATCCTGGTTGACTGGAAGATTACGGACAAGTTGTCGCTGACGACCGGGCGCGGATTGGCAGCTTCCCAGGGGCCGGGCCTCACCCTGAATTACCAGCTCGAGGATAAATGGCAGCTCGGGCTTACCGGTCGCGCCGAGAAAACCCGCTTCGCACTCGATAGCGGCGCAACGCGCCAGGAGAGTTTCGGTGAGGATAAAAGCCTGCCGCTGCTGTTCACTGTCAGCTATACCCCCTGGCCGCGGACGTCGATGACGGCGCTGCTGGGTGCGGAATTCGAGGGGAGCCTGCGCAAGGAAAATTCGCGGGGCAATGTCATCGCAAAGTCGGATTTTGAACCCGCGATGGTGGTGGGCGTGGTCTTTTCCAGCCAGTTCTAGCCGGGCGGGGGATACGCCGTGAGCCCTTGTATTGAACGGGTCATGGACTGACGGAGAGATCCCGGGTCATTCAGCGACGACGATCCGTGGGGTGCGCGCCGGCATGCGGGTCGTCAGTTCGTAACCGATGGTGCCGGCGTGACGCGCTACTTCCCCTACCGGCAGGTCCTTGCCCCAGAGGACCACCTCGTCGCCGATCGCCGCCCCGGGCAGGTCGGTGACGTCCACCGTGATCATATCCATGGATACTCTCCCTGCCAGCGGTGCACGTCGGCCATTCACCAGCACCGGGGTGCCGTTGGTCGCCAGGCGGGGATAGCCGTCGCCGTAGCCGATGGTGACGGTGGCGATACGCGAGGGACGCCGTGCGGTCCAGGTGGCGCCATAACCCACGGATTCGCCTGCCGCCACATCGCGCAGGGATATGATCGCCGAGGTGAGGGTCATGACCGGCTTCAGCCGATCTGCAACGGGGTGGGGCCCTTGAAAGGGCGAGTTGCCATAGAGCATGTAGCCGGGCCGCACCCAGTCATGATGAGAAGCGGGCCACCCCAGCAGCCCGGGGGAATTGGCCGCGCTGCGCAGTGCCGGGAGATCCCGGCAGGCCGTGTCGAATACGTCCAGCTGATCCTGCGTCAGGCTGTTGTCCAGCTCATCGGCGGAGGCGAAATGCGTGTACAGGACGAGCTCGTCCAGGGCGTTATCGCAGTTCTTCAGGCGCTGGAAGGTGGCGCCTGCCTGTTCCGGTTGTACGCCCAGGCGGTGCATGCCCGTGTCAATCTTCAACCAGCACTGCAGTGACCTCGGCAACACCGCTTCCTCCAGCCAGCGCAGCTGCAAGTCGTTATCGATGGTGACCCAGAAACCCTGCTCGGAGGCAGTTCCGAGCTCCCGGGCCTGGAACACACCCTCCAGTAGCAGGATAGGCGTCTTGATGCCGGCCTCGCGCAGCTCCAGCGCTTCCTCGATACAGGCTACCGCCAGTGCATCGGCCAGGGATTCCAGCTCCCGCGCGATGGCCACCGCGCCATGGCCGTAGCCATTGGCCTTGACCACCGCCATCACGTTGGAGTGGGGAGCCAGCTCCCGGGCGATGCCCAGGTTGTGGCGCAAGGCGCCCAGGTCGAGGCGTGCCTGGTTGGGTCTGGCCATCAGAAATCGAACTTGTGCGCCGAGTAGAGTTTCTGGGCGCCGAGCCAGACGTCGCCGACACCGCCATCGCCCACCGGCGTGCCGTCTATCTCGATGACCGGTGCAATCTCCTTGCTGGAGCTGGTGATCCACACTTCGTCGGCACTGTGCAGTTCGTCGAGCTGCACGACCCGTTCCTGCACCGGGATGCTCCCGTCGCGGCGCAGGATCTCCAGCAGCATCAGCCGGGTGATGCCCGGCAGCTTCTGGTGGTCCAGCAAGGGTGTGGAGACAATGCCGTGCTTCACGACAAACACATTGCAGGCGGCGGCTTCTGTCAGCTCATGATCCTCGTTGTAGAGGATGGTCTCGTTGTGGCCCCGGGAGTGACCGTGCTGGTAGTGCATCACGTTCCCCAGCAGTGCAGTCGACTTGATATTGCAGCGTTTCCAGCGCAGGTCCTCGGCAGTGGAGACCCGGTAACGTGTCGCGGCATCCTTGGAGGGTACCGGCGCCGGCGGAATCTCGAAAGCGAAGGCGTAGACGGTCGGCTCGATATTCTCGGGATAGGCGTGGTGCCGCTGGGTATCGGCGCCGCGGCTGACGTGGAAGTAGATGCCGAGGTTGCCGCCGCCATTGCGCTCGATCAGCTCGTTGGCGATCTGCCGCCACTGCTCGTGATCCACCTGCAGTCTGATCTCGATTGCATCCAGGCCGTCCTGCATCCGCTCCAGGTGCGGGGTGAAACCCACCAGCCTGCCATCGTAGGACGGGATGACTTCATAGATTCCGTCACCGAACAGGAAGCCGCGATCCATGGGTGAAATTCGCGCTTCGTTCATCGGCATGTAATCGCCGTTCAGATAAACCGTGCTCATGGACTACACCTGTCACTCATTGCATTCATGCCTGTAAGAATCCTGTAAGGATACGCAATTCCCGAATCAACTGCAGACCCTCTGCCGCGTCGAGCCCGTCTTCGGTCGGGGTGTTCTCACGGGTTACGCCGTCGACACTGCCTTTTGCGGACAGGTAGTCCAGGATGGCCAGTGGCGAGATGGCGGCCAGTAAATCGCTGTCCGCCCAGTAAGCCAGCAGCGCGATCAGGCCGTATGCCCCCCAGTTCGATACGTCCGCCACCAGCAGTTCGTCGCAGCAGGTGGTTGAGCCGCGGATATCCAGCGTGGCGATCGCGTCGGCGATGTTGCCCATGCCGATTTCATTGCCGCCGTCGCCGATGGCGATAGTGGGGCAGTCGGCGATTTCCATGAATGGATCGAAGAAAACGCAGTGTTCCGTAATGTCTTCTCCGCGCATGTTGTAGTAGCGCCCGTCCGATGCCAGACCCGGCCGCTCGATGGAGACAATGGCCTCGGGCTGCAGTTCTTGCAGCTGGTTTCGCGCGTCATCACGCGCGGTCGCCAGGTCACCTCGGTGCAACGCCAGCACCCGGTAATCCTGCTGCAGCGCAGCCGAAAGCGGCTCACCGCAAACCAGTATCGGTTGTGCGCCCAGCGTCTGCAGAACATCGTACAGCGCGATGGCGCCTACCGGGCCATCGGTCTCGAAGGTCCCGGCCACGGGAAAGCCGGTGCCGATGAGTACTGTACCGCGGCGGTCGCGCAGCTGCCGGGCAGCGCGCAGGCAATAGCCCGCTTTCAGCGCCGCGCGTGCCGACTGCATCCCCCGGAGATTCTGCGCCACCAGGCGCGCTTCGATGGCGGTACTCAATTGCAGTTCGTTCAAGGCTGTTGCTCCTGGAGCGGCGCACGCTGCCTGAAGCTGTGGGCCAGGTGCAGGGCGTTGTGGGCGGCGTGGGGTGTGATGGGTGCGAAGTGCACGGTTCCCCCCGGGGTCAGCTGGGCCAGGTGTGCAGTGTCGAGTGACAGGGCCGAGCCGATCTTGGGGTAGCCACCGATTGTCTGGCGGTCATTGAGCAACACGATCGGTTGCCCGTCGGGGGGAATCTGGATGGCACCGGCGCAGATCCCCTCTGACAGGATGCCGTCGATCTCGCACGAGATGGCCGGCCCCTCCAGCCGGTAGCCCATGCGGTCGCAGCGATCGGTGACGGTATAGCCATGGCTGAAGAAGCGTCGCTGCTGCAGGCGACTGAAGCGTGACTGCTGGTAACCCGGTATGACCCGCAGGGTGACGTGCTCCTGGTACCGGGGACGCCACCGGGGGGGAAGCGACAGGCAGCGGCGGTCGCCCACCGCGCGACAGGGCAGGGTGTCCCCGGTGTGTAACTTGTCGCCCCGCAGCCCGCCGATGTGTTCGCGCATGACCGTGGCACTGCTGCCGAAGCTCGGCGCGATATCAAACCCGTCAGCCACGCCGAGATAGGCGCGGCAGCCGTGCCGGGCGAACTCTACGGCAATTTCGTCACCCGCCCGCACCGGGACGACCTGCCACCCTGGCGCCTCGCGGCCATTGATATGCAGGGGCATATCGGCCCCGGTGAGGCAGATATAGGAGTCGACCTGGGCCTCAAGGCGGGTACCGCCGAAGCTGATTTCGATGACGGTGCTGCCCGGCGGATTGCCCAGCAGACGATTACAGTAATAGAAAGCTTCCGCATCCAGCGGTCCGCCGTTGGTCAGGCCGATCCGGTGTCGGCCATAACGTCCGCCGTCCTGCAGCAGACTCAGTATGCCGGGCTGGGTGACTCGCAGGCTCATTCCAGTTCGCCCCCCAGTTCGAAAAAACGATTCCGGCTGACCTGCTCGAAGCGCACCCGATCGCCAACGCTGACGGGCATGCTCGGATCTGCATCCGGGTCGAACATGCGCACGGGGCAGCGGCCGATGAGGTTCCAGCCACCGGGCGAGGTAGCGGGATAGACCGCGGTCTGACGGTCTGCAATCGCCACGGCGCCGCGGGGCACTCGCTGTCGTGGTGTGGCCAGGCGGGGTGTGGCGATACGCTCATCCACCTCGCCGAGGTAGGCAAAGCCGGGCGCGAAGCCGATGGCGTAGACCCGGTATTCGACGCCGGTGTGCAGTGCGATGACTTCGTCGGTGTCAAGGCCCGCCCGTTCCGCCACTGCCTCCAGGTCGGCACCTGCCTCCGGGTCGTAATATACCGGCAGGACCACGGTGCGGCCTTCCCGGTTCGACATCTCCCCCAGGTTACGGATACTGTTGTGCACGCGGTGGGCCACGCTCAGGTGATCCGTGGCCAGTGCATCGTACACGATGAGCAGTGATGCGTAGGAGGGCACCAGGTCCACCAGGTCGTTGCCCAGTGCGGACTCGACCGCTGCCGCAGCCGCCTGCACACGGGCAGAGACCTCCGGGCTGGTCTGCTCCCCCAGATAGAGCATCATCGCGTTTTCACCCACGGAATGCAGTTCCACGTCAGTGCTCAGTCAGGCGCCAGTCACCAGGGCACGGATGGCCTCGATGGCCTGTACCCCTTCGAGGTTGTCACCGTGTACGCAGAGGGTGTCCGCCTGCAGCTCGATCAGCGCTCCACTGGCCGTGGTCACCACGCCGTAGTTCTGCAGTTGCTCCACCTGGGCCAGCATGCGCTCCCGGCTGTGCACGGCGCCGGGCTCGCGGCGCGACAGCAGTCGGCCGTCGTCGTCGTAGCAGCGATCGGCGAAGGCTTCGAATAGCAAATTGATGCCGAAGGACTCCGCCTCTTCCCGGTGCAGTTCCGCATCCGGCGTGGCCTGCAGCATCAGCGCAAGGGGCCGGTGGTAGCTGGCAACGGCCTGCATGATCGCGGCGCGCACGTCCGCTTTGGCCATCATGTCGTTGTACAGTGCCCCGTGGGGCTTCACATAACCCAGTTCCAGCCCCTGGCTGCGTGCCATACCTTCCAGCGCCGCCACCTGGTAGTGCAGGTTGGCGATGATTTCGTCCGCACTGAGATTCATCGGTCGGCGCCCGAACCCGACCAGGTCGGGGTAGGCGGGGTGGGCGCCGATGCTGACGCCGTGCTCGGCTGCCAGGGCCAGGGTCTTGCGGATAGTCAGGGGGTCCCCGCCGTGGAAGCCGCAGGCGATGTTGGCCTGGTCGATGTGGGGCATGACCTCGGCGTCCAGGCCCATGGTCCAGCTGCCGTAGCTTTCACCCAGGTCGCAGTTGAGTAACATGGCGCCTTGTTCTCCCGATCTCTTACAGTACCGCCAGTTGGCTGTTGCGCAAATCCGTCACCAGCATGCAGCCGGGACTGTGGGTGATGGCCAGTGGAGGCCTGGCGTTTTCCAGGGCCACCTGTGGCGTGACACCGCAGGCCCAGAAGACTGGCATTTCATGGTCGCCGATGGTGACCGCATCTCCATAGTCCGGCCGGGCCAGGTTATCTATGCCGATCAGGCCCGGATCTCCCAGGTGTACCGGCGCTCCGTGTACCGAGGGGAATCGGGTGCAGATCTGTATCGCACGGATCGCATCCGCGGCGGCGAAGGGTCGCATGCTCACCACCATCTTCCCCCGGAACGGGCCGGCACCGGTGCAATCGATCCGGGTGCGGTACATGGGCACATTGACGCCCTCTGTCACATTGCGCACGTCGAGGCCATCGGCGAGCAGGGCCTCCTCGAACGAGAAGGAACAGCCCAGGGCGAAGGTTACCAGGTCATCCCGCCAGAGGTCGGTGATATCCGGTATTTCTTCGGTCAATTCGCCGTTCCGGAATACGCGATAGCTTGGCACGTCGGTCCGTATGTCGATATCCCCCAATGGGGGTAGCGCATGTTCCCCCGGGGCATTGCTGGCGGCAATCAGCGGGCAGGGTTTGGGGTTGAGCTGGCAAAAACGCAGGAAATCGTTGGCCCACTCGGCCGGGAGGATAACAATGTTGCACTGCACGAACCCGGGGGCAAGCCCGGAGGTATTGCCCGAGTGCTTGCCGGCACGGATTTGTTCTCGCAGCGCGCGGGGTGACAGTGTCTGGCTCATGCACGATCCCTTCATGACGGATAAATCAAGTTTGGCACAGAATCCCAAATCTGGATAATGACGGTTCGCCCTGTAGGAGCCCGCTCCGCGGGCGATGTATCGTGTAGCCCACCCGTAATCGCCCGCGGAGCGGGCTCCTACAGGGGGGCTCGCTATCGGTTTGTAGGAGCGCACTCCGTGCGCGATCGCCCGCGGAGCGGGCTCCTACAGGGGAGGCTCGCTATCGGTTTGTAGGAGCGCACTCCGTGCGCGATCGCCCGCGGAGCGGGCTCCTACAGGGGGGCTCGCTATCGGTTTGTAGGAGCGCACTCCGTGCGCGATCGCCCGCAGAGCGGGCTCCTACAGTGCGCGATAGCCCGCGGAACGGGCTCCTGCAGAATAAATGTTCAATGTATGACCTGAGAAACCCATGGAAACCATGCTCGATCGATTAATCACAGTACTCACCCTTGAGCCGGATGGAAAGGATCGCTTCATCGGGCAGAATATGCACCCCGAGGGCTTCCGTGTTTATGGCGGCCAGGCGCTGGGGCAGGCCGTCAGTGCGGCTGCGGCCACTGTCGACGCGGGTCGCACCTTTCATTCCCAGCACGCGTATTTCCTGCGCCAGGGCGATGTAAAGGAACCGGTTATCTATGACGTTGAACGGGCGCGGGACGGCGCCAGTTTCAGCTCACGGCGGGTGGTGGCCTCCCAGCGCGGCAAACCGATACTGGTCAGTTCCATGTCCTTCCAGGCGCCATCGCGCGGGGACGACTACCAGCCCGACATGCCCTCCGTGCCATCGCCGGAGTCGCTGCCCAACGAGCGCCAACTGAGCCTGGAAGCCGGCAACCTGGATGAGAGTTTCATGATCACCACGGGCGAAGACCTCGACATACGTGTGGTTGAGCCACTGGATTACGAGCACCCTACGCCGCGGGAACCGCGCCTGCAGGTGTGGATGAAGACCGGCGGTTCACTGCCCGACAGTCCATGGCTGCACCAGGCTGTACTGGCCTACCTCTCCGACGCCTACCTGATAGATGCCTGCCTGATGCCTCACGGGCGCCGCTTTGACGAGTCCGGGCTGCAGGTCGCCAGCCTGGATCACGCGCTCTGGATTCACGGGTCGTTCCGGGCTGACGAGTGGTTGCTGCATACACTGGAGGCGGAGCAGGTCGGCGGAGGCCGGGGCCTGGCCCGCGGCAGCTTTTACACCCGGGACGGGCGCCTGATCGGGACCGCCATGCAGCAGGGCCTGATGCGTTTTCGCTGAACCCCTGTCACTTTTCCCGGCAAGGTTCTATAGTTCCCCTCTACGACAGTAAACTGCAAGGATCATTCCATGCCGCACCCCAGTATTACCGCCCAGACCTACCCTCATAAACCCGCCATTATCATGGGCGACTCGGGTGAACTGGTTACCTACCGGCAACTGGACGAGCGCTCCAACCAGGGGGCACAACTGTTCCGTTCCCTGGGCCTGAAAACGGGCGACCATATCGGCCTGATGATGGAGAACACCCACCAGTTTCTGGAGATCTGCTGGGCTGCACAGCGCTCCGGGATCATCTTCACGCCGATCAGCACTCACCTGAAGAAGGCAGAGACCGCCTATATCCTGGAAAACTGCGGCGCAAAACTCTTTATCGGGTCGCTGGAACTGTCCGAGGTGGCGGAGCAGATTCTGCCGGAGGCAACCGGCGTCGAGCACTTCTACATGGTCAATGGTATCCGGCCCGGTTTCGAGTCCTGGGAGGAGGCCATCGATGCCCATCCGGCGACACCCATTGAGGACCAGAGCAACGGCATCCCGATGCTCTATTCTTCGGGCACCACGGGCCAGCCCAAGGGCATTTTCATGGCGCCGCCCGACACTGATGTTAATACGCCGCATATGCTTGTACCCACACTCGGCAGTGCTTTCGGCTTCAGCGAGGAGACCGTATACCTGACGCCAGCGCCTCTCTATCACGCGGCACCTCTGCACTACAACCTCATGAATCATTACCTGGGGGGTACGGCGGTCATCATGGAGAAATTCGACCCGGAGCGGGCGCTCGCCCTGATAGAGGAGTACCGGGTCACGCACAGCCAGTGGGTGCCGATCATGTTTGTGCGCATGCTCAAGCTCCCGCAGGAAGTCCGTGATCGCTACGACGTCAGCTCCATGCAGGTCGCCATCCACGCGGCCGCACCGTGCCCGGTGGAGATCAAGCAGAGAATGATCGAGTGGTGGGGTGAGGTGATCGTGGAATACTACGGTGCCAGCGAGGGTATCGGCTTCACTATCATCGATTCCGCCAACTGGCTGACCCACAAGGGCTCGGTGGGTCCGGCCCTGGTCGGTGAAATCCACATCCTCGATGATGAAGGCAACGAACTGCCTACGGGGGAGATCGGCACGGTCTATTTCAGCGGCGAGCAGACACGCTTCGAATACCACGGCGAACCGGAAAAAACCGCCGAGGCTTATAACGAGCGCGGCTGGGCAACCACCGGTGACGTGGGCTATGTGGACGAAGACGGTTTTCTCTACCTGACGGACCGCAAGAACTTCATGATCATCAGTGGCGGGGTGAACATCTACCCGCAGGAGATCGAGAATATGCTGGTCAGTCATGAGAAGGT
>JAHEEV010000059.1:1901-19420 GCA_024640505.1 Halieaceae bacterium | reverse complement strand
AGTAGCGTTGCAACAGCGAGGGATCGGCGTCCTGCAGGTCGCGCAGCCCGGCAGCGAGCGCTGTCATCATGCCGCCCGGTGCGACGGCGTTGATGCGGACAGGCTGGTGCATATATTCCATCGCCAGCGCTTTTGTCATGTTATTGAGTCCCGCCTTGGCAGCACAGTAGGCTGCTATATAGGCCTGGCCCATGAAAGCGGCACAGGAGGTGACGTTGACCACAGCGCCTTTAGTCTCCAGCAGGTGGGGAATGGCTGCCTGGAACAGCAGGAACGGCGCACTCAGGTTGACGGCAATGGTTTTGTCCCAGGCTGCCTGGGGCATCTCGGCACTGTGGCTGGGGATGAAGACCGCCGCGATATTGCACAGGGCATCGAGCCGATCGAACCTGTCCAGGGCCAGTTTGATGGGCAGCCGGCAGTCGTCCGCAACGCCCAGGTCGGCGACCTGAGCTACGGCCTCCACGCCCAGGGAACGGACTTCCCGGGCCGTTGTATCCAGGCCGTCGGCGTCAATATCGACGATACAGAGATCAGCCCCGGCCCGTGCCAATCTGAGTGCCGTCGCACGCCCGAGGCCAGCCGCCGCGCCGGTGACCAGGGCGACTTTTCCTTTCATGTCACTGGGTGATGTCAAGGTCGGTGCTCCCCCTGTCTAATCGATTATTACTGCGTAAAGGAGTATCCGCCGTTGACGGGATAGGTCTGGCCCGTAATCCATTCAGCGGCATCCGAGCAGAGAAACAGTGCCATATTGGCAACATCCACGGGCTTGCCGAAGCGCCGGATGGCGTAGCGGGACAACTGTGATTTGGTACGCTCATCGGCCATAAATTTTGCCATGGCTTCTTCGTCCAGGGGCGGCTCCAGTGTCGACAGGGATATGGCGTTGGCAGTAATCCCGTAGCGCCCGGTCTCCCGTGCGATCGCGCGCATAAAACCGGCGGCACCGGCTTTCGCAGCGGAATAAGCGACCAGTCTCGCTTCGCCGACCCGGCCCGCATCGGAGATGATCGAGACAATCCTGCCTCTGCCCTGCTGGACCATGCCCGGCAGCGCTGCGTGACAGCAATTCATGACGCCATACAGGTTGGTGCGGAAATAGCGGTCCCAATCCTCGGGGGCGGTCTCCCAGAATTCCGGCGAAAAGCCCATGGTGCTGGCCGGCCCTGCATTGCCGGCATTGTTGACCAGCAGGGTCACCGGCCCCAGGGCATCCTGCGCCGCTGCCATCGCGGCGTTCACCGAATCCAGGTCACCCACATCCGCCGGTGCGGCGATGGCCGGCACACCGAGAGCCTTTATCTCATCGGCCACGGCCTGGGCCCGTTCAGCGACGAAGTCGTTCACTGCCACGCCACCGGCATTGTGGCGTGCAAATGCCAGCGCGATAGCCCGACCGGCTCCCTGACCGGCGCCGGTCACAAATGCTACCTGGCCACCCAGGTCCAACAGGTCTTGTTCACTCACAACGCATCCTCCCGGCGGTAGGGTCGTACACCCGTTACCATGCTCGCCGGCGAGCACGCCGGAGACACTAAAGATAAATCAACAGTGGTGTTTACTTGACAGGCCAGTGTAGTTCATGAAATATGAAATTACCAACGGATGTTCGCAACAACAAGGAGAGTAACAGTGGCAACTTACGTTCTGGTCCACGGCGGCGGTCACGGCGGCTGGTGCTACCAACCCATGGCCCGGATCATGCGCGCCCGGGGCGTGGACGTGTACACGCCCACCCTGACGGGCCTGGGTGAACGGGAGCACCTGGTAAGTGCCGACGTGGACCTGGAAATGCACATAACTGACGTGGTCAAGGTGCTCGAGTTCGAGGACCTGCGCGACGTCATACTGGTGGGGCACAGCTACGGCGGTATGGTTATCACCGGCGTTGCGGATCGGGCCACTGATCGTATCGGCCATATCGTATACCTCGATGCCGCCAATCCCGAGAACGGGCAGTCCCTGATGGATGTGGCCGGGCCGATGATGGAGGCCGCCCGGGTCGACGGTCGCGTGGTGGATGGCGTAGAGCTGGTTTTATACCCGGGCAAGGACCCGATGGGCTTCTACGGGGTTACGGATCCGGCCCAGATCGAGTGGATGAAAACCAAATTGACGCCGCATCCCTGGAAGTGTTTCGAACAAAAACTGGTGCTCGCCAACGAGACCGCCATGCGCAGGATTCCCGAGAGCCATATCGTCTGCACCGAGACCCTGCCGTTCAGGGATGTGGAGACACTGAAGGCCAGGTCGGAAGGGCGCCTGTGGGATGTGGATACCGGTCATGACCTGATGATTTCAGAGCCGGCCGCCGTGGCCGAGCTGCTGCTGCGCCTGGCCTGACAGCCGCGCGGGAGCCGGCGCAGGCGCGTTCAACCCGCCCCGATCGCGCGCGTCACCGACACTTCGCTACGGTTTTCCTGTGCCAGGGTCGTCTGCAGGTATTCCCTTGATGCGCTCCGCACCGCGTTATCGTCGGAAAATACGCTATCGAGAAAGGCATGCACCGCCAGGGTGGTAAACATATGCTGGCGCGAGGCTTTCATCGCCTCGGGTATCAGTTCCGAAGTACAGAATTCGATCTGCTTGGTCAGGTCTATCCCGTCTTCCGCGTCTCCAAGGAGAGCCATGAATTCGTCGTTCTGCTCAGCCACTTCGACGCTCAACTCCTCGGTCACGGTCCGACAGCCCACATCGTCGGGATTCTTGTTGAAACGCATCAGGGTGGATGCCGGTTGGGAGAAGCCGGCGTGGGAGGCATCTTTCAGGGTGACCAGGATAACGTCCGGGTACATGGACAGAACCGGCAGTGCGTTCTCCCCGTGGGGAACTATTGCGTCGCCGCCACCGTAAACCATGAGGAAGGGTAAGTCGCGGCCCTCGAAGAATTTCGGGGAAAAGATACTGGTGGGTCCTGCAATCGACACCAGGGCAGCGATCCTCGGGTCCTGCAGTTTGCGATGGAAAGTAGCCAGTATCGATGTCAGCCCCCCCAGGGACACACCGGCCACGGCGATCTTCTCAGGGTCGATGGTGTTGTACAGCGTATCGGAAGCGCTGGCATTGCGCCGCAGCATGGTGTCAATGAGAAAACTGACATCACCGGGCTGGTTCACGACATCTGTCATCAACGGCCCCTCGGGTGCCCAGAGACCGGTCAGGGGGTAATCCACCGCGACCACCGTATAGCCATGGCTCGCGAGAAACCGGTTGAGATAAAGGCCCTCCTGGCGGAAAGACATGAAACCGTGGCTGTAGACTACCAGGGGTCCCGGTTGCGCCAGATGTTTCGGACGCCAGATCTCGCCATCGAGGGTGCGATCGGGCAGACCCTGAAACTCCTTGTACGCCTGCGTCGTGCGGCTGTCATCCACCACCGTGAAGCTCTCGCTCACGACTTCGTAGGGCCCGGGGGTATATCGCGACTGGCTGATGCTCCCGGCGGGAGCCGACGTCGCAGGAATCGCGACAAACCAGTAACCCCCGATAGCGATCACGGCAATTACGGTGAGGATCAACAGGGTAATCCGTCCTTTTGTCATGCTTTTTCTACTCCAGATAAGGATTGACCGGAACTCTGTACACGTGACCCGGGAGGTAGGGTGTAACGATGGGCAATTGCGGTGGCGTAACCTGCAGCCGTCCATTCCCTTTTTGTAGGATAATACCTGCCATGGAAAGCGGGCGTATCATTCAGGCTGCAGGGGTCGATTTCCGGGTCTGCCAGCGCGGGGATGAACCCCGCGCGGTGTTCCTGCACGGGTTCGGTACCGATCTGCATACCTGGGATGGCCTGTGGGATTCCATGGGCAATACACTGCCTGCCCTGCGCTACGACCTGCGTGGATTTGGCCAGTCCGTGGCGAGAGAAGAGGGCGGCTTCACCCACGCCGGAGACCTGCTCTGCCTTCTCGACACGGTCGGGCTCGACGCGATTGATCTGGTCGGCGTCTCCATGGGGGGCAGCATCGCCCTGAATTTCACCCTGGAACACCCGCAGCGCGTGCGACGCCTGGTGCTGATCAGTCCCGGCCTGGTTGCCTGGGAGTGGTCCGATGAGTGGCAGTCGCTCTGGCAGCCCATCGTGGAGCACGCCCGGGCAGGCGCACTGCAGGCCGCGCGGCGCCTGTGGTGGGAGCACCCCCTGTTTGCCTCGACGAGGCGAAGTCCCGGCGGCCCCGCCCTGTTCGAATCGATCATGCGATTTGCCGGCGACCAGTGGGTCGAGGACCGTCACCGACCCCTGTACCCGGATGTGGAGCGTATTTACCAGCTCGGCACTCCCACCCTGCTGCTCACGGGCGGGCGGGACATGGCGGATTTCAGGTTGATCGCGGAGCTGCTGGAGGCCAGTGCCGGCAATATGCGGCGCATAGACCACGCCGAGCGGGGGCACCTGCTTCATCTCGAAGATCCCGCGACCTGCGCCGCCGAGATTCTGTCGTTTCTTGAGGATGGGGCGATTCCCGCGACAGGCCCGCGCTGACTCAGTTTCCGGCACGGCTTTCAAACAGTCGTCGCACGGCTGGCTGGTCGACTTTCATGGAGGGTGTTCGCGGCAGGGCATCGACAAAATGCCAGGCAACGGGAATGTGCGTAGCGGGAACATGATCCCGCAGGTAGGCTTCCACATCGGAGCTGCGGGGCGCCGCCGAGCCCGGTCTCAGTTCAATGGCAGCGGCCGGCACCTGTCCCAGGCGCTGGTCGGGTATGCCGACCACCGCGGCCGCGGAAATAGCCGGATGTTGCAGTAGCGCATGCTCTATCGTCGCCGGCAGAATCTTGAAGCCGCCGCGGATAATGGCGCCGTCGATCCGCCCCCGGATAAACAGGAAGCCATCCTCGTCCAGCACGACCAGATCGGAGGTGCGTATCCAGTCGGGACCAATGCGCGGCGATACGACCTCGAGCACTCCCTCCCGACCCGCAGGCAGTTCGACACCGGATTCCGGATCTATCACGCGCAGTTTCACGCCAGGCAGGGCGCGTCCGACGCTGCCCCACTTCTTCTCTCCCCAGGCAGCCTGAAGTTCCGGCGTCATGCGGGTGACCGGGCCACAGAATTCGGTCGCGCCGTAGGACAGCAGAACAGGGACGCCATAGCGTTCCTCGAAAACCCGCTTGACGCCCGGGTCCAGAGGGGCCGCGCCGGTTCCCATCGCGCGCAGACAGGAGAGGTCTTCAACCGGAATGTCTGCGTCCAGCACCATTTGTACACCGGCGGGCGGCAGACCGCTGACCTGGGGGCGAAAGCGCATCAGGTGGTCGTGCCACCCGGCCACACTGAAGCGTTCCAGCACCAGAATAGGCTGACCATTCAACAGGGGTGGTAGCGTGGAATAGAGACCGGAAATATTACTGACGGGGAACATCATCAACGCCGGTGGTGCGGCGGGCTGTTCCCCGGTGATTTCCGCAGGGAGGTCCTGGGTGCCTACGATATGTTGCGCGATCATGTCGTAGCTGAGCGCGAAGGGCTTCGGTGGACCCGTGGTGCCGCTGGTCAGTATTTCGACGCGCGGCGGTGAATTATCGCCGGTGTGCCGCGTCCTCTCCAGGCCGGGGCAGGCATTGGCCTCCATCTCCTGAAGGGCTATGGCGGCGACGCCGCTGGCTTCCAGCATTTCCAGGATCGGCGCGGCGTAGTCGTCGGCTTCAGCGACCACCAGGGCCGGTTTAACCCGCTCCAGTTCACGGGCGATCGCCTGCGGGGACTGGAAAGGGTAGACCATGCGCAAGGAACAACGATTGGCCAGCATACCCAGGAAGGCGGCAATGGAACCCGGACTGTTGCGCGCCACGAAAGCAACTTTTGCAGGTTCTCCCGCGCCACTGGCCTCGATGAGTTCACCAAGGCGGTCCGCAAGCCGGGATATTTGACCCCAGGTAACCCATTTTTTCTCGAACTCGATCGCCTGCCGCGAGGGCGGGCTTGAAAGCGCTGCCCTGCACATGTCTTCAAGCGCCTTCATTGTCCTGGGGCTCTCCAATCCTCTGCTGCTGACTGTTGCGGCGGAAAGACGCGGTACATCGATAGTAACCCTGGCGGCCAGGAACTAGGCAGGTGTGATCTCACCGATTTCTGTACCCACGGGATAGGTTTCGTCAGCTGGCACTTTCTGGGTAAGCCTGCCCGACGCCGGTGCTTCGATTTCCTGCACCGACTTGTCGGTTTCCAGGGCATAGATGGGCTGACCCTCTTCCACAATGGCACCGTCCTCCACCAGCCACTCAGTCAGTGTCCCCTCGGTCGTGGACATTTGAAGTTTCGGTATGGTTAATAGCGTTGACATCAATGTTCCCTTATTTCAAAAGTTCGCGAACCCGGGCGGCAATGGTGCCGGCGTGGGGTATCTGCGCGGTTTCTATAGTTTTGGAGTAAGCGATCGGCGCATAAGCCGCCCCGAATCGCGAAGCCGGCGCCTTGAGTTTGCCGAACAATTCTTCGTTGATGGTGCTGGCGATTTCGGAGCCCAGGCCGCAGAATTCCGTCGCAGCATGAACCACCAGCGCCCGTCCGGTTTTTTCAACGGACGACAGAATGCGGTCGTAATCCAGTGGCAGGAGCGTGCGCAGGTCGATGACTTCAGCGCTGATGCCCTCCTTGGCGAGCTCTTCCGCCGCCTGGAGACAATGCATCACCTGCCAGCCATAGGTGATCAGGGAGATATCAGTACCCTCACGCTTCACTTTCGCCACACCCAGCGGTATGCGGTAGTCGCCCACCGGCACTTCTTCGCGCAGTGCGTAGGTAAGCATCATCGACTCAAACTGAATACAGGGGTCGTCGTCGAAGATACAGCTGAGCAGCAGGCCCTTGGCCTCCGTGGGCGTGCTGGGGTAGACGACTTTCAGCCCCGGGTAGTGCAGCAGTGTTGCCTCGGTAGACTGGGAGTGCTGCGCGCCAAAGCCACCGATACCGCCGCCGGCGATGGTGCGCACGGTCATGGGGACATGGGTAGCTGCGCCGGACATGTAGCGTTGCTTGGCCGCGTGGTTGGTGATCTGGTCCATGCACACGCCGATGAAATCACAGAACATGATCTCGGCGACGGGGCGCATTCCCACCAGGGCCGCCCCGGTTGCCGCGCCGATGATGGCCTGCTCGGCAATGGGTGTGGGCCTGATACGCTCCCCCCATTTGCTCTGCATGCCTTTGAAGCATTTGAATACGCCTCCGGCGGGTTCGCCGATATCCTCACCGAGGAAAAACACAGAATCATCGAGCTGCAGCGCCAGCTCCTGGGCATCCTGCACCGCCTCAAACATGGCCATTTCCCGAGTTTCGCCCTTATGGGGGGCTTCTTGGGCGCGCTTCTCACGCTGGCCCCGCCGGGGAACGACCGACGGATCGGCGTAGACGTCCAGCAGCATTTCGTCTTCGCCAGTCACCTCGCTCTCCAGGGCTGCCGCAACAGCTTCCTGCACCTCGGCTTTGGCCGCGCTATCGATGTCCGCCAGCTCCTCTTCAGTACAGATACCCTGCTCCAGCAGCAGTGCGCGGGTGCGCGGTACAGGCCAGGCTTCCTTGGCCGCCGCCAGGTCCTCTTTCGAGAGGTGGTTGGTATCACCGACCCCCGCATGGGGCCCCAGGCGGATGGTCCTGGCTTCGACAAATACCGGGCCGTTGCCATTGCGCACCTCGTCGATGACTGACTTCATGCCGTTGTGGAAAGCCACAGGGTCATTGCCGTCGAGTATCGCCCCCTTGAATCCGTAGCCCTCGGCGCGACTGGCAAAATCTTTACTGGCGGTGTATTCGGGTATGGTCGTGTATTCACCCATCTGGTTGTTCTGGCAGAGAAAGATGACCGGCAGCTTCCAGACGCCTGCCAGATTCATGGCTTCGTGAATGGCGCCGATACTGGTAGCGCCATCCCCGAAATTGACGATGGTGACCGCCCTGGTGCCCCGCATCTTGCTGGCCAGGGCAAGACCGTTGGCAATCGGTGCGCCTGCACCGACTATCGCTGTCGTCAGCATGGAACCGGAGGAGGGATCGGAGATGTGGGGTGAACCACCCTTACCCTTGTTGACACCGTCGACCCGCCCCAGCGCCTCGGCAAACAGGCCTTTGAGTGGCACACCCTTGGCGACCTGGTCGTGTATCCCCCGGTAGATGGTGACCATGTGGTCCTCGTTGGTGACCAGGGGGGCGATGGACGCCGGGATGCATTCCTGCCCCGTCAGCGGCCAGTATGTGAATTGAAATTTGCCGCTGGAGAGCCCGGACTGGATCGCCTTGTCCACCTCGTGGATGCGCGACATCTGGCGATAGATTTCCCGCAGCGTGTCGTGGTCTATTGCAGTATCATTTTGCATCAACAGCTCTCCTCATTAAATGTAATATCGTCCGCGAATGCAGCATCGCATTCTGTTGATCAGTTGGTACTTCCGGGGTGCACATGCGAAGCCGGGTATGTTATCCCATATTGAGTATGCAGTAACGCCGGAACGCGCATCTCCAAGGCTCTCTACCAGGCTCCGGCAAGGTGCGACCTACTGTCGCTGCTCCTGTGCGACCCGGGCGACGAAGCCACCATCCACAAGGATGTCACAGCCTGTGATATAAGACGCTTTGTCCGAGACGAGAAACAGTGCGGTTTCTGCGATGTCCTCTGCCTCGCCCAGGCGATCCAGGGCAATGCGGCTGCGCATCGCCTCATAGTTCTCCATCGCCTCGTTTTCCAGCTGTCCCATCTCGGTATTGATCATCCCGGGGGATATCGACACCAACCGCTTACCCTCTCTGCCCCAGTCGAAGGCCCGGTCTGATACATATTGCTTCAGCGCTTTTTTGGAGTAGGCATATGCGAGGCCGGAGTTCTCCAGCATGGGTTTTGCCCCTGCCAGGTCCCGCAGTCGAACGAAAAAGTCGTCTGCCAGTGGGGCGGACAGCAACTGTTCGATCTCCGGGTCGGGGGGGCACAGATAGCCACTCATCGAGGCGATGCTCAGTGCACAACCCCCGCTATTCAGTCGGGGGCGCAACTGCTCCAGCAAGGCAACCGTGCCCACCAGGTCGACGTCAATAATTTGCTTCCAGTCGGCCATCTGTGGCGATAGGCCCACGGTGTGGATCAGCGCATCCATACCACCTGTCTGCTCCAGGGCGGTGACCAGCTGGTCTCTCGACGCCGCCTGGGTGACATCGAGCACATGACAGCTCACTGACACGCCGTGAGGGGAGCACCGGTCCGCGAGCTCTTCCAGCTTCTCCTGCGACAGGTCCGCCAGCGCCAGGTCATAACCCCTGCTGGCTGCAAGCAGGGCACAGGTGCGACCCATTCCACCCGTCGCACCGGTGATGAGCAAGCGTCCTGCTTGCCCGGCAGCTGATTCTGTCATGCCCTGATACCTGTTTTTCCGTTCACATAATAAACAGCACTGTTGTATAATATAGACTAGCTTCCAGGCCAGCCGCATGTCAAGCTTTGCGGCGGATTAATCGGATCCTGAGACGCCGAAAAGAATGCCTGCCTGCTGCAATTATCCCGATGCGTTGGGGGCTTTACAGGGCGGCAATATATTCGAACCGAGAGGTTGAATTCATTCGCCAAGGGGAGACATACAATGACAGAGACACCCTGCATAGTTCTCCCCATCGACGAGCTGCCGGAAGATCCCGGTTGGCTGCAGCGCCAGCCCTGTCCGGTAATCGCTTTAGGGGAGAGCAGCCCCCCCAATGCCGACGTGGTCATCGCCGGCAGGGCAGAGCTCGATCCCCTGATGGCCACTATCGAACGCACCCCTATTGCGGCGATGACCCTGGTTCAGGTGCTCCGCATCGTCGAGCAACTGCCGGTGGAGCATGCACTGACGGTGGAGTCACTGGCCTATGCCACGCTGCAGGCGGGTAAGGAATACCGCTTCTGGCTTGAAAATCGGGAGGAGGCACCCCGGCTGGTTGCGGGAGGAGAAGGGGAGCCGGTCATTATCAGGCGCGATGGAGACATTGTAACGGCGGAGCTCAACCGACCCGGCAATCGCAACGCCCTCACCGTGGAGATGCGCGATGCACTGGTCGAATTATTCGAGCTCGTGCTGCTGGATGACAGGATCGAACGCCTCGAGATCAGCGGCCGGGGAGGCTGTTTCAGCGTCGGCGGTGAACTACGGGAATTCGGGCTGGCACCCGACCCGGCCGCCGCCCACCAGATCCGGTCTGCGCACAACCCGGGTCGATTGCTGGCCCGCTGCGCATCCCGGGTCAGCTGCCACCTCCACAGTGCCTGCATCGGATCCGGGCTGGAGCTCCCGGCTTTCGCCCATCATGTGAGCGCCGCCCCCAGGAGTTTTTTCCAGCTGCCCGAGTTGGGTTTCGGCCTGATCCCCGGGGCAGGGGGCTGCGTCAGTATTTCTCGCCGTATCGGCCGGCAGCGCACCGCCTGGCTGGCGCTGTCGGGGAAGAAAATTAATGCCCGCCAGGCACTGCAGTGGGGGCTGATCGATGAGATCCGCGATTCAGCCTGAGTCGTAGATCAGTTCTCCTCCCCGCCAGGTGGCTCGAACCTGCTCGCAACTGAGATCATGGCGCACGGTCTCCCAGGGACTGTGCAGCAGGCAGAGATCCGCCGGAGAACCGGCCGTCAGGGTGAATTCCCCGACGCCCGGTGAATGAGGCGGAGAGAGAAACAGGCGCAGAGCCTGTTCCGGGGTCAGAGCCTCCGCCCGGCCCATCACTTCACCCGCGGCAGTTCTGCGCTCCACGGCGGCCCGCATGGCCTGCCAGGGATCGGCATCGCCAAATGGCGCATCGCTGCCGGCTGCCAGGGGAACGCTCTCCGTAAGGAAACTCGCTGCGCGATACAGCCACGGCTGTTCCCGGGCTGCCACATCGGTCAGGTACTGGTCCCCGCGTTCAGCGATAAAATGGGGCTGGGTGACCACGCGAAGCCCCAGCTCGTGAATAGCCGTCAACTGATCGGGCGGGCAGACCGATGCGTGTTCTATGCGGTCACCCGATCGAACGCCCGCGGCCTCCAGGGCATGCAGCGCAAATACCAGCTCTGTAAGCGTGACGCAGTGAATGGCTACGGACCTGCCCGCAGCGTGGGCCGATGCAATGTCATCGCACAGGGTATCCAGGTCCGGCAGCAGGGACTCGAGCAGGTGGACCTTGAACTCCCCGCGCGTCAGTAAACCGTTTTCCTGGCACGACTGGATGGCGTCCGTGCCCATCACTCGCACGCGCTGGAGTAACTCGCCCTCCACCTGGGATTGATGGAAGTAGGCCCATTCATCCGGCCCATTGGCAGGTGTCGTATCGGTCACTCCGGTTATGCCGTAACGGGCGAGCCGTCTGCTGACCGTCGACAGCTCAGGCCGTTGGCTGTGCAGTTGGCTCCGCAACCAGATATCCCCCTCGTACAGGCGGCCCGTGAGTCGGCCGTCCACACGCTCCAGGCCCGGCGGGGCGTTGCCGTGTGATACCTGCAGAGCCTGGAGAGCCCGGCTGTTGAGAACCCACATGCGGCCCCCCCGGTGCTGGATGCGAACGGGGCGTTCGGGGATATGCCGGTCCAGCCAATCCCTGTCGATGTCACCGGCGACGCCAGGGTGGTAGCCAATTCCGCGGACCCAGCCGGGATCACCCGCCGTGTTGCTCACGCGCAGGGCCGACACCAGGTCTGCTTCCGTCCGAACGCCAGGCGGGCCACACTGAAGAGAATCGAGTGATGCGGCGAACGCCATCAGGTGCATGTGATGGTCATGCAGTCCGGGCAGCAATACAGCGCCGTCAGCATCGATGACGTGCTCCGCGGTGACGTGGGAAACCGCGGCACCGATGCCGGCGATGATCCCGCCCTCCAGGTGGATATCGACGCGGAATTCGTTACCGCGTACCCGGGCGTTCCTGATCAACGTGCTGATTGCAGTACCTCTCTCTTGCGACGGGGAGGCGAGGGGAGGATGTCATGCTCCAACAGGTAACGCTGCCACTGTTTCTGCCTGTCGCAGTAATTGTTGCCCTGCGGCGCGGTAGCCGTGATGCAGTGGCGAACGGTCTGCTCCAGTGACAGGGCGATGAGATGGCCGCCGCCTGCCAGCCAGCTCGCCCATCCCGCCAGGGCGGCGTGCAGCCCGGTCAACGGGTCCGCGACAGCGTCCCCACAGATCACCCAATCACCGGTCACCTGGTGCATGATCGCCGACAGGCCGGCCGCAATGCCGGCATCGTCGCCGTAGGCGATCCAGTTTGCCTGCGGCTCCTGGCGACCATAACCGGTAATGCTGACCCAGGTCAGGTTTGGCACCTCATCGACCAGCTCTTCCGCGAAGATACCCATCTGGCGCAGCGCACGCGGCCGTGATGCCTCGAGCACGATATCGGCCTGGCGGATAAGATCACGCAGCGCTTGCTGCCCGGACGGCCGGTGGAGATCGAGTACCACGCTCTCCTTGCCGCGATTAAGCAGGTCAAAGAACGCCCGGGATCCGAACCTTGCGCCGTCGGCCCGTAGCGAGCTCTCTACCTTGATGACCTCCGCACCCGCGGACTGCCAGAGGTTACTGCACAAGGGGCCGGCCCAGAGGGAGGAGAGGTCGATCACGCGGGGTGTTTTGCCCGGCCCGGGTCCGCCGTCAGCTGCATGAACGACGTCCACCCAGTGACAGGGTTCTCCAGGAATCGGCAGGGCGTCGACCACCGCGAGCCCCAATAACCGTCCCCTTGCAACCAATGATGCTGTCGTCCTCTCTTCAACCAGTGCTCCGACACGCTGCCAGTCACGCGGTTCCCCGGCCTCGAGCCAGGCGGGCAATAAGTCCCAATCCTCCTCGCGGGTTAAATTGAGGCCTATCATTCCATCACGGGCAGGCAGCAACCGGCAGTGACCTCCCGTCGATCTCGGACCATTTTTCCGCAACGCGTTGAGAGCAGCCCGTTCTGCCAGCAAATCAGCACCGGTAACGGTCGGGAAAACGGGTGTTGCAGTGATCGCCCTGAAGGCGTTCAGGGCACCGTCTGCACACGCTGCCAGCGGCACGGGGCACATGCAGGGGGCCCCGTCACTCGCGCCTGTCAGCGCCATCAACCCGCTGTCTGCCCAGAGCCTGGCCGGGTGATCGCCCGCCGCAGCCCCGTCCGGGGGCGTAGCCCCCAGATCCCGCAGCAGCGTGTGGGCGTAGGCGTTGAGTGGGGCGTCTCCCACGGGCTTTACCGGGTAAACGGGCGATAACATGGGCATGGCCTGATACTAGAGTCGTTCAGGGCTGTTCGCAATCGTGATGCCGGCGATGGCATTGGCGCAGGTTCGCGAGTGAATCCGGGGGCGACCAGGAAAATAACTCCCCCGGCTTTTGGTATCATGCGCGTTTCATGGCGATCATTTGAATCTCCGAGGCTTATAGATGCAATCCATCGACAGCGACGTTTTTCAGCACCTGCGAGACTGGCTTGACGAGGGTATCAGGCCCTGGCTGTGCACCATCGTCCGAACCGTCGGCTCCTCACCACGCCCCGCGGGATCTATCCTTGCCATTGCCGGCGATGGCCGGCAGATCGGCTCCGTTTCAGGTGGGTGCGTCGAAGAGGATCTGCTGGAGCGACTGCGTACCGGCGTCTATGCAGGCCAATCCCCCGAGCTGATAGAGTACGGTGTTAGCGCGGAGGAAAATGAACGGTTGGGCCTGCCCTGCGGGGGTCGCCTGACCTTGCTTCTGGAGCGTCTTGATGACAATGCCCGCCCCTGGGTGGATGCCGTCCTGCAGGCACTGCGCGAGCGCCGCGTCCTGGAGAGACACCTTGATCTGACGACAGGTATTTCCAGACTTGTACCGGCGGCACATTTTTCATCCTTAGCCATTGACTCGAAGCAACTGGTCCAATGCTTCGGCCCGCGCATGCGCATGCTGCTTGTCGGGGCCGGGCAGTTGGCTCACAGCCTCGCGGAGCTTGGCCTGGCGATGGACTATGAAATCGTCGTCACTGACCCGAGAGAGCAAATTCTGCGGGAATGGGAGGGACCCCAGGTGCAGCTGCTGCAGGGCATGCCCGACGACATTATCCGGGAGCATGCGAACGACCATCACTCCCTGGTGATCACGCTTACCCATGACCCGCGCATCGACGACATGGCGCTCATGGAAGCCCTCGTGTCGGAGGCATGGTACGTCGGTGCTCTCGGTTCACAACGGACCACCGAAAAGCGGTTGAAACGCCTGCGAGAACTGGACATCACGGAGGAACAGCTCGCACGTTTGCATGCACCGGTAGGACTGGAAATCGGCAGCAAAACCCCATTGGAAATTGCCGTGGCGATCATGGCCGAATTGATACAGTTGCGCAGGGGACTGCCCGCGTCGTGAATGTCGGCATCCTGCTCCTGGCCGCGGGCAGCGCCAGCCGCTTCAGGTCGGACAAAAGGCTTGCCCTGATGCCCGACAGCAATACGGTTCTGGATAATGTACTGGCCAATATTGTCCTTTCCGGGCTTCCCCTACTAGTATGTCTGGGTCCGGATGACCATGAGCTGGGTGAGAACCTCGAAGGCCGCGGATTTGCCTGCCTTCTCTGTCAACGCGCAGGTGAGGGCATGGGGGGGACGCTTGCAGAAGGTATCGCGAAGCTCAGTGACCTGGACGGCGTTTTGATCGCCCTGGCCGATATGCCCTGGATTGAACCCGCGTCCTACCGGATAATCGCTGAGCAACTGACGCAGGGTACGATCTGCATTCCCGTATCCGGTGGGCGACGGGGGCACCCCGTGGGTTTTGGCAGTCGGTATTTCGATGAATTGCGCCAGTTGAGTGGGGACACCGGGGCTCGCAAGCTGCTGGACCTCCATGCAAATCTCGTCAGGGAAATACCTGTCGAGGATCCGGCAATTCATCGGGATATAGACGTACCGGCTGACATTTCACTCGACGCTCGCGAGGTTGGGCAATCGTCGCCGGCTTCATGAAGGTCGGTGATCGACTTCAGTTTACGCTCTCAGGCATCGTGTAAAATAGGTTTTTATTCAATATGTTAAAAACTATATCTAACAAAGGACTTTAAATATCATGATTCGCATAGTTCCACAGAAATGGGATCTTGAGGCCGATGTGGTCGCCATTGGTTCCGGTGGCGGGGGGCTGGCAGCTGCTATTACCGCCCATGATCATGGCGCCAGTGCATTGGTACTGGAGCGCTCCGGGCAGGTAGGTGGCGTAACGGCCTATTCGATGGGTGAGGTGTGGGTGCCGGGTAACCATCTTGCGGCAGCACTGGGAATCGATGATTCCGTCGCAAATGGCGTGCGCTACATCAGGAATCTCTCGATGGGATACAGTGAGGATGCGGCCGTCCTCAACCAGGCTCTCCACGCCCCGGTCGCTATCCGGTATTTCGAGGAAGCAATAGACCTGAAAATGTGCGTGGTCCGCCACCTTCCCGACTACTATTACCCCCATGTGGAAGGCAGTACCGCTGAAGGTCGCTGTCTTGAAGTACTCCCGTTCCCCGCCCAGACGCTCGGCGAATGGCAGGAGAAAACCCGCGTATCCCCGCATATTCCCTATAGCCTGACCCACGAAGATATTTTCGACAACGGCGGTATGGCCAATATGGCCAACTGGGATTACACCGTCATGGGCGAGCGCCTGGCCAACGACGAACGATGTGCCGGCCCGGGTCTGGCGGCTTATTTTGTTAAAGGCGTGATCGACCGCGGCATTCCCATGCACGTGGGCACCTGTGTGGAAGAACTGATCGTCGCTGATGGCAAGGTCGTTGGCTTGCGGGCGATCCGGGACGGCGAGGATATTTACATAAAAGCGAATCGCGGTGTCGTCATCGCGGTCAGCAGCTTTGAACGAAATGCCGATTACAGCAGGAAACTGGGACTTCAGATCGAGCCCAAGTCCATGGTCATGCCATCCATCAAAGGAACGCACCTGCGGCTGGCGGGGGAAGTCGGGGCGCAGATTGCCCGCGTTCCCGATGTGTCCATGCTGGGTTTCCACATTCCGGGAGAGGAGCAGGAGGAGGGCGTGCCGCTGTGGCGCGGGGCGTTGCCGTTTATGGGCCTGCCGCATACCATCGTGGTGAACCGCCGGGGCAAACGTTTCTCCAACGAGGCGTTTTACCGCTCGGTTTACTTCGGTCTCGATGAAATCGATGGTATGACCCAGTCCTACAAAAACTTCCCGTGCTGGGTCGTGATGGATAGTCAGGGCCGCGAAAAGTACCCCTTTGGCTCCGTGATGCCTGGCGACGACTTTCCCGAGGGGGTAGGCGTGAAAGCGCAGACGTTGGCAGAATTAGCCGCCAGGATTGGCGTGGATGCACAGGGTCTGGCCGCTACCGTGGATACCTTCAATGGCTACAGTGAAACCGGCGAAGACCTGGACTTTCAACGCGGCAGTTATCCCTGGGGCGCCATGATGTGCGGTGACCCCAATCAAAAGCCCAACCCGAATCTCGGTCCGATTTCGAAAGCGCCTTTCTATGCAGTGGAATTACATCGCATGGCGGGAGGTGGCATCACCTCTACCGGCATTCTCACCGATGAACACTGCCGGGCTGTCGGTTGGGATGACAAACCGATCGACGGGCTCTACGTGGCGGGCAATTCGGCAGCGCGCCTGGATAACGGCGCTTTGATGCAGAGCGGTATCACCAATGCGCGGGGAATAACCCACGGTTACCTCGCCGGTCGCCACGCGGCGGGTAAACCGAGTGATCTCCTGCAAAAAGAAATCGACAGACAGAGTCTCTGAGGAACAGTCATGATCGAAGCGGAACATTCCGTCGTGATAGGCACGGGTGTCGATAATGTCTGGGACTATGTCCAGGATATTCGCAGATGGGCCAACCTGTTCCCGGGTTGCAAAGAGTGTGAGGTGATCGACGACAACAATTCGAAGTGGCTTATCAAGGTTGGTGCCGGCGGGATGGTAAAGACCGTCAATGTCCTGGTTAATGTCGAGCAGTGGGATGGCCCCGAAAAAGTTTATTTCTCTTACAAGCTGGAATCAGAACCGGTGGTGGGCAGTGGATCCTATACCGCATCCAGTCAGGGAAATAGCGCTACCGAGGTCAACCTGCATGTCCGGGTCGAGGGCAGCGGCCAGATGGCACCCATGTGGGAGGCGATGAGCCGGCCGCTCCTGCCGCAAATGGCAAAGTCGTTCGCCGGCAGACTCAAAGAGGAAATCGAAGAAGCCAATGGCATTGTAGCCGCGCCGAGGCCTTCCATGCTTTCGAGGATCGGACAGTGGCTGCGCAGGCTATGGCAGACTATTTCCGGTAGCGGGCACTGAATCATGGCCAACATTCTGGTTGTCGGCGGCACGGGCCTAACAGGCGCTCATGCTGCGCTGTACCTTCGGAAGCAGGGGCATACCGTCACCCTCATGTCGCGAGCTGCACCGACCCAGGAATGCCTGAGGGGTTTCGAGCACATCGCCACCAATTATGTGGATAACGACCTGCCTGCCGCGACACTCGAAAAATTCGACCAGCTGGTATTTGCTGCCGGCGCTGATATTCGACAGTTACCTCCCGGCGCAGATGAGGAAGCGTTTTATAC
>JAHEEV010000059.1:0-1801 GCA_024640505.1 Halieaceae bacterium | reverse complement strand
ATGTTTACCGGCCACCATTACCAGAATGGCTATATCACCCGCAATATCGAGAAGGCTATCGCGACCTTCCGTGAACATGCAGACACGAAGGAAATTCTTGCTTATGAGGTGCCCTTCGAGTTAACCACCCCGGAAGGTACGGGTACGGCAGTCACTAAACTCGCCTTTGTCTGGGTCAACAATCTCCAGTATGAACTGATAGAGCCTGTTTCCGGCTTGATCGACGTGTACACCGAACAGCTTCCCGACGATGACAGCCTGACGTTTCATCACAGTTGCATGCGCGTTCCCGAGTGGGACGACTTTCGCGCCCGGGTCGATAAACAGGGTTATAAGGTAGCGATTGAAGGTGGCAGCGACCTGCTGAAGTTTCTCTATATCGATGCCCGTGCTGACATCGGCCACTACCTCGAATACGTGTGGATGACGGATGAGCGCTGGATTCAAATGGGCGGCAAGTAGTCGCAGGCGTAGCACTATCTGTCCTGTCTAAAAAGACCAAAAAGTGCCAGGCCAGGGTTGAGAATGGAAAAATCCACTATGGACTCCACATTTGATAGTGCTAGTCTTAATCTGCTGATTATCGCCGATCTCTCCAATGGGCTCGGCGTCAAAACCCATGAAGCGGCTCCAACCCGGCAATGACGACGGAATGTTTTAACGTAATCGAGGACGAATAAATGGCAACTCCCAGAAAAGCCTTAATTCCATTGGCCATACTTTGTGCTTCTTACGGCGCAAGTGCTGCAGCGGCGACTGATGCAGAGCGCATTGCTGCACTGGAGGAGCAACTGAATCAGCAGAGAGCCGCCATGCAACAGCAACAGCGGATGATAGAAGCCATGGATGCGGAGCTGAAGCAGCTGAAGGCTTCCCAATCCGGTGTGGCGACATCCGCGACACCCGTTGTGGTAGAGGGTGAAGCGCCGGCCATGTCGAGCGCGGGGGACAAGCCCTCGCAGAAGCTCTCGGTGAATGTCTATGGCTTCGCCCAGGCGGACGCCATTTACGATTTCAAAAGGGTAGACCCGAACTGGCAGGATACCCTGCGCGTGACCACGATCCCGACACAGAGCGGTATCTATGGCGAGGATGGTAACTTCGTATTCAGCGTTCGCCAGTCCCGCCTGGGTGTCGCGGGCAACTATGGCGATGACATCACATTCAAGCTGGAGGGTGAGCTGTTTGGCGTGGGTTCAGACGAGGGCCAGACCACGCTCAGGCTGCGCCACGCCTGGGCTACCTACAAGAATTTTGGCATGGGGCAGACCTGGTCCAACTTCATGGATATCGATATCTTCCCCAACACGATCGACTACTGGGGCCCCACCGGGATGGTTTTTTATCGCAACCAGCAGGCTCGCTATTCATTGCCGATGGGTGAAGATGAGCTGTCGTTTTCGATCGAAGATCCCAGCACCGCTCTGACGGTGGGGCGGTTTCGCGACCTCGATTTCTGCAATTTACCCGAACCGCCGCTGGACTGTGAGTCTGTCGAATCGACACTGGGGGAACAGTTTCAAGCACACAATGACCTGCCTGACTTCACGGTACGTTACCGCAATAACGGCGACTTCGGGCATTACCAGGTGGCCGGGATGTTGCGCAAACTGGGCTATGAGCGACTGGACACGGGCACCAAGGATGATGAACTCGGCTGGGGTATCAATACCAGTGCCGGTCTGAATACCTGGGGCAGGGACATGCTGAAAGTGCAGGTGGCCTTTGGTGAAGGCATCGGCAACTATATGAATGACGGTGGTGTCGATATCGCACCCGATTCCGCTAACATTGAGAAAGC
>JAHEEV010000058.1 GCA_024640505.1 Halieaceae bacterium | reverse complement strand
CGGGATGCCGTGGCTCGCACTTCACCCTGAAAAACCGGATCTGTCAGGGCGCCCACGCTGAGCACGACCACGTCTTTTCCCGCTGCGAGCGCCGGTTGCAGGTAATCCTGCACCGCCTGCACGGATGCCGCTTCCACCAGCAGCTGTGCATCGCATGCCAGCAGTTCGTCCATGGTCGGGCAGGTCGCGGCTTCTACCCGCCGGGCGTAATCCCTCATGCGTGTCTTATCGATATCGTGGCAGCCGACGATATCCACCAGTTCCTGTCGGTGAGAGGCAATAATCCCCGCAATATTGCCACAGCCGAGCAGGCAGACGCGCTGCATGTCAGGATTGGATATAGTCGATAATCTGTTCGACGCTGGCGGTGGTCAGGTCCTTGTCGATGCTTTTGGTCACCAGCTGGTCCAGCGGTCCCGGAAGTTCCTTGCGCAGCATGCCGAGGAATTTGGGCGATGCAATGAGGATCAGCTGGTCAAAGTGCTGCTGGTTGTGCAGGTCTTTCAGGTGCTTGCCCAGCAGCCTGGCAAAGCTCTCCGCCTCGTGATCCGTTGCCGAGGTGGCGGGATCGAGAGAGCCGCGCTGGTCGACCGACTTGCCGGAGGCGTCGCCCACCAGTTCGCGGTTGGACAGGTGCGCCTCGGGGTGTGCGAAGCCCTCGATTTCCTGCAGCTGTTTGATCACCGAATCTGAGGTGAAAATGCGTGCGCGGGCGTTGTCGGCGACAATGACTCTGGTTTCCATGGGTGCAACTCCTGTTCACTGGGATGTAATAGACACGCTACAGCTGGTGCAACTGCAGCCACTTCATGGCGTCGAATTGTGAGAGCAGGCCCACGACCCGGTTGCCTTCCACGACGGCCAGCGGCGAGCTGTGTGTCGCCAGGGCCAGCAGTGTCTGGTTGGCATCGGTTTCGGGCGCCAGCGTGAGCGCAGCGAGATCGGTGCGCATGACCTGTCCCACCGTCATGTTGGGCCGGTCTTCTGCCGGAATATCCTTCACCTGCTCCAGGGACAGCAGGCCGATAAGCCGCTCGTCTTCCAGTACCGGCCACAACAGCTGGGGGCTCTGCAGCAGGTGCTCGTCGATGAACTCACCCACCCGCAGCTGCGCGGACACGGTCTCGAAGCGTGAACGCATCAGATCGCGGGCAGTCACTCCCTTGAACAGGTCGCGCATGACCAGCTGCTTGTAGCTGGCAGTGGCCGCATTGGACAGGAACCAGCCGATCAGCACCAGCCACAGTCCCTGCATCAGGGCGCCCGACACAGCTTGCAGGACACCCCATATCATCAGGAACCAGCCAAACAGGCGACCGCATTCGGAGGCGATGTGGGTCGCGCGACGCTGGTCTCCCGTCAGCCACCAGACCAGGGCACGCAGGACGCGGCCGCCGTCCAGCGGAAATCCGGGCACCATGTTGAACAGGCCCAGGACCAGGTTGACAGGCCCGAGCCACAGACACAGGGTTGCTGCCGGTGACAGGCCGGCCAGGGCTGCCTTCTGGTCCTCGGCAAACAACTCTGCCAATTCGGCGCCGGCCAGCTGCGAGCCGAGCGATATGCACAACAGCCCGATCGCTATGCTGGTCATGGGCCCTACGATCGCAATAAGGAATTCGGCGCGCGGATCCCGCGGTTCTTCTTGTATTTCCGCCAGGCCACCGAACAGGAACAGGGTGATGCGTCGCACCTCGATCCCGAAGCGTCGGGAGACGAGGGAATGTGCCAGTTCATGGGCCAGAACCGATGCGAAGAACAGGACCCCTGCCGCGGCGGCGGTCAGCCAGGTGGTGGAGGCGGCCCAGTCGGGGTGCCAGGTGGGAAATATACTGGCTCCCAGCATGTAGACGATCAGGGAGAAGATGATGATCAGGCTTGAATCGAGGCGCACCTCGATGCCGAACACGGTGCCCAGGCGCAACCCCCTGCCCAGGGGAGTGGGCCTGTCAGGTTCGGGAGATTGTGCTGGAACGGGATTCATGGTCGGTCTCCATAGTAACCCGACTGGCCTGGGGAAGTGCAGTTGTTTGTCGCAGCAGGCCCTTGTCGATTTTCCCGGCCGCGTTGGCGGGGAGTGAATCCACCCTCACCCAGCGTCGCGGTGTCTTGTAGCCTGCGAGGCAGCTGCGGCAATGTTTATCCAGCTCCGCGTCGGAGGCGGCGACAGCCATCACCATGACGGCAGTGACCACCTCGCCCCAGGTAGGGTCAGGCATTCCGATGACCGCGCAGTCCTTCACTGCCGGATGACGCCGAAGCACAGCCTCCACCTCGCGGGAGGCGACGTTTTCGCCTCCGCTGATGACCATATCCTTCTTGCGGTCGACGATATACAGGTAGTTTTCCGTGTCGCGGCGACCGATATCACCCGTGTGCAGCCAGCCGTCCTCGATAACAGCGCCCGTTGCCTGGGAATCCTGCCAATACTCGCGCATACACTGCTCGGCCCTGACCAGTATCTCCCCGCGCTCTCCGGTTCTGCAATTGCGCCCCGACTCATCCACCAGCCTGACCTGCGCAGTCCGCAGGGGTTTGCCCACCGATTGCAGAAGCTCCGGTCGGGATTCTGCGGCCAGGCGATGGTCTGCCGGCGTCAGGAAGGCGATGCTGCCGGACAACTCCGTCATGCCATAGCTCTGGCACAGGCCGACGTCGGTTTCCGCCAGCAACTGACGTAGCAGGTCCGGTGGCATATTGGATGCCCCGTAACCGATGGTGCGCACCCTCGCCAGGTCCGTGGGATCAAATCCGGGGTGGTCCAGCAGCATGGCGATCATCGTCGGTGCCAGGGAAAGGGTGGTAACCCCCAGGGTACGACAGGCACGCAGTGTCTCCGCGGCGTCGAAGCGTTGCGATAACACCACGGCGGCGCCGAACTGGTGTTGCAGCAGCACATTGTGGGCCGCGACATGGAACAGGGGGAAAGGGTAGAAGTAGCGGTCGTCGGCCTGCACCGGGCGTCCCAGGGCAGCGGAACGCAGGCCCGCCAGCAGAGACTGGTGTGTCAGCACCGCGCCTTTGGGTTTGCCGGTAGTCCCGGAGGTAAACAGGATCCAGGCTGCAGATTCCCCGCCAACCTGTGGCAGTGCGTGCCGGGGTCCTTCCGCCAGCCATGCTTCATACTCGCCCTGGAACGCTATGGAGTCGGTTCCCGCAGGGAAACCGTCGTGGGCCAGCAGGGGCTGTATCAGATCGCGATCGCCGAACAGCAGACCGGCATCTGTTGCACACAGTTGCCCGATAAGCTCCATCGGCGCCAGCCGGGCATTCAGCGGCACCAGGATCCGACCGCTTGCCGATGCAGCGTAGATCAGTTCCACGTACGCCGGGCAGTTCCACGCCAGGACCGCGATGCGGTCTCCCGTCGCGCCGGTAGCCGCCAGCCGTCCCGCGAGTCGTTGTACCCGGTCGTGTAACCGGCCGTAATCCAGCGGTTCACCCTGCCACCACAGGGCAACTGCCCGGGGGTCTCTGGCCGCCTGGCTGGCGGGCAGGTCGTGCAGGACGCGGCTCACCGGGCTAATGGGCCTGCCGTGCGTAATGGGGGAGCAGACTGTGGCGTTTCGAATCGCGCCGGCGTGCACCGGCGAGGGCCGCGCCGCTGATGCGCGCCGTGCGTACGTCACCGAAGGGAGAGCCCAGCCCGCTGTTGACGATAAGCGCCACCGCAAGCTCGCGGCGTGGGTCTGCCCAGGCGCCGGAACCGCCGAAGCCGAAGTGACCGAAGGCCTGTCGCGGCGATCCCAGGGTGGTGATCACCGCGTGATAACCCAGACGCCAGCGCATATCGAAGGGAATGACCGAATTGCGGCCGGTGGGAGACTGCAGGGTGGCGGCTTTCTCGATGGTCTCTTCCGACAGCAGGTGCACCCCCTCCAATTCGCCACCGGCCGCAAGCGTTGCATAGAGTTTGGCCAGCGAACGGGCGGTAAACAGCCCGTTACCCGCAGGTATTGCCACGCGCAGGGATTCCGGTGATCCGAAGTCGAAATCGCTGATCCCCCGTGGCGCCAGCGCGTCGAAGATGCTGGTGAGGTCCGAGTCGATACCCACGCGGCGCAGTCCCCGGCTGAGGCGGGCGAAATAGAGTTCCAGGTGGCGGCCGAAGGAGGTCTGCGCCAGGCTCTTCGTGGAAGCCGGGAAGATCAGCTTTGCCGCCCTGGGGATTTCGCTGTCCGGCGTGCCGATGTACAGCCCGTCCAGGCCGAGTGGCTCGGCGATCTCGGACTGGACCAGTTCGGCGAATGGGCGGCCGGTGACGCGCTGGATGATTTCGCCGACGATAAAGCCGTAGGTAAGCCCGTGATAGCCGGTGCGTTTTCCGGGCTCGTGGATGGGCGGTGTCTCCTCGATCGCCCTGATCATGTGTTCCCAGTCCAGCATACGGTCCACGTGATCGATCATCTGGCGGATGTGGTAAAGACCAGACTGGTGCGACAGGACTTGCCGTACGGTAATGGTCTCCTTGCCGGCCTGGGCGAACTCGGGCCAGTATTCGCATACGGGCGCGTCGTAGTCGATGAGCCCCCGATCGGCGAGTATGTGCAGCAGGGTGGAGGCGACGCCCTTGGTCGTGGAAAAACTGGGTGCCATGGTATCCTTGCGCCACGGCGTACCCTCATCGTCACTGTAGCCGCCCCAGAGATCCACCACGCGTTCCCCATGGTGGTAGACGCAGACCGCAGCGCCGCCCGGGTAGTCCTTCAGTTGTCTGCTCAGCACCGTCTCCACGGTTTTGAAATCGGGGTGGGCGTAACCCTCGAGATGTATAGATGCCCGCTTCCTGCGTCGAATGCATGACTTCATCGAACGACTCCTCCGGCTGTTATCGTTATATTCGCCTGATTAGTTTAACCGCTGTCGGCCCGAATGGCAGCGTCCTGTTTTTCGTCGGACCGCGGTTGCTTTGTGGGGCCATTTGCGGGAAATTGTGGCGTTGAGATCACAGCGAATTTTCTGGGAATCCCTTATGCCTGGCTCGAGTCTTACCCGTTTACTGAGCGTTCTTCTGGCTACAGCACTTGGCATTGCCGGTCAGGCCGTCGCGAACCCCTCCGGCGAACCGGTCGCGGACCAGATGTTCAGCGGTGGCCCCATCGTGACCATGGATGCCGCCCGTCCCGCCGCGGAGGCGGTAGCCGTCAGGGACGGGAAGATCCTGGCGGTGGGCTCCCTCGCCAGGATGAAAGCGCTGGTGGGACCGGCTACAGAACAGATAGACCTCGCGGGGCGCACGCTGGTGCCGGGATTCATTGACGGCCACAGCCATTTTTCCATGGCGGTCAATGCCGCGACCTGGGCCAACCTGTCCGGCGCGCCGGTCGGGGAGGTCGGCAATATCGCGGAGCTGGTCGCCGAGCTGGGGGCCCAGGCAGAGCGCAATAACGCGAAGCCGGGCGATTGGGTCGTGGGTTACGGTTACGACGCCGATACCCTGGCGGATGGGCGCCAGCTCACCCGGGACGACCTGGATGCGGCTTTTCCCGACAACCCGGTTATCGCCATCCACGTCTCTTTCCACGGCGCCGTCCTCAACAGCAGGGCGTTTGCCGCGGTGGGCTATGACGAGAACACGCCCACCCCGGAAGGTGGCATCATCGTGCGCCGGGAGGGTAGCACCGAACCCCTGGGCCTGGTGATGGAGACGGCATGGTTCCCCGCCGCCGAGGCCATTCCGCGGCCGCAGGGCGAGGCCCGCTTCGACAACCTGCGCAAGGCGCAGGCGATGTATGCGGCGCAGGGGCTGACGACTGCCCAGGAGGGCGCCACCAGCATGGAGGACTTCTCCCTCTACAAGGAGGCGGCCCGGCGGGGCGAGCTGGTTATCGACCTGGTGGCCCTGGGCAGTTTCCAGGAAGTACCCGCATTCATCGCCGAACGGGATGCCTACGCCGATTACAGCGGGCGGCTGAAACTGGGCGGCATCAAGATCGTCGGCGACGGTTCCCCCCAGGGCAAGACCGCCTTCTTCACGAAGCCCTACCTGACTGGCGGACCCGGAGGAGAGGAGCAGTGGCGGGGTGAGCCCATCGTGGACCAGGACGCCATGGATGAACTGATCGAGACCGTTTACGCCGCCGGCATGCGTGCCTTCGTCCACGCCAACGCCGATGCGGAGATCGACGTCCTGCTGAACGCCCACAAAAAACACGCCGCGCTGGCGGGAGAGGATTCACGGACCGTGATCATCCACTCCCAGTTCATGCGCCCCGACCAACTGGAGGCTTACGCCCGTTACGGCATGGTGCCTTCGTTTTTCAGCAATCACGCCTTCTACTGGGGGGATGTCCATGTGCAGAACCTCGGGGAGAACCGGGCGCATTTCCTGAGCCCCATGAAGACGGCCACCGATCTCGGCATTCACTTCACCAATCACAGCGACTACATCGTGACGCCGCTGGATCCCCTGTTTACCCTCTGGTCCGCGGTTAATCGGGTGTCCCGCTCCGGACGGGTGATCGGCCCGAAGGAACGGATCACGCCGGAGCAGGCCCTGAAAGCCATTACGCTGGACGGCGCCTGGCAGTATCACGAGGAGGACAGCAAGGGCTCCATCACCGTCGGCAAACTGGCAGACCTGGTGGTACTCGATGCCAATCCGCTGACCGTCGATCCCATGGCCATTCGGGATATCAGGGTGCTGGCCACCTACAAGGAGGGCAGGCGGATCTTCCCGGCTGAGGGCTGAAGTTACGCTCAGCCCCGCCCGTGGGGCTGTCCGTAATCGATGTCCGGGCCCGCGGGCACCACACCGGTGGGGTTGATGGTCCGGTGAGAGGCGTAGTAGTGCGTCTTGATGTGCCCGAAGTCCACCGTGTCTGCCACCCCCGGTAACTGGTAGATATCCCGCACGTATCCCGGCAGATGCCGGAAATCCTCCAGCCGCTGTCGATTGCACTTGAAGTGCCCGTGGTAGACCGCATCGAAACGGATGAGGGTTGTGAACAGCCGGATGTCTGCTTCCGTCAGGCGATCACCCAGCAGGTAGCGATGGTCGGCCAGGTGCGCATCCAGGTGGTCCAGTTCGGCGAAAAGCTCTGTGTAGGCCTCCTCATAGGCTTCCTGGCTGGTGGCAAAACCGGCCCGGTAGACGCCGTTGTTGACCGCCGGGTAGATGCGGTCGTTCCAGGCGTCGATCTCTTCCCGCAGTTCCTGTGGATAGAAGTCAAGGTCATTGCCGGTGATCCCGTCGAAGGCGCAGTTGAGCATGCGAATGATTTCGGAGGACTCGTTGTTGACGATAGTGTCCGTTTGCCTGTCCCACAGCACGGGTACGGTCACGCGGCCGGTGTAGTCGCCCCGGGCCGCGGCGTAGACCTGGTAGTGATAGTCGCGCCCCGCCAGCCTGTCTCCGGTGCTGCCTTCGCGGGTGTCGAAAGTCCAGCCCCGGTCCAGCATGAGGGGGCTGACCACGGACACGTCAATCAGGTCGGTGAGGTCTTTCAGGGCCCGCATGATCAGGGTACGGTGCGCCCAGGGGCACGCCAGGGAAACGTACAGGTGATAGCGCCCTGCCTCCGCGGCAAAGCCTTCCTGCCCCCCGGGCCCTGCGCTGCCATCGGCAGTGACCCAGTGGCGAAAGCGGGAGCGCTCCCGTTCAAAGCGACCACCGGAAGATTCGGTGTCATACCATACGTCCTGCCATTGGCCATCGACCAGCATGCCCATGATGTTCTCCTCATACGCGGGTTGTCGGGGTCGGGAGCGGCTAGTCCCGTTTGATCGATAGAGAATAAATTCGAAAAAATAGAATTAAAATCGCAATAAATTGGACAATTAGTTCTACAAATTCGAAGTGAATGCCGTTTGTCTGGGCCACACCGGGCCCTGACCCGCGCGACGCAGGGCTTACGGCCCGGGGTAGTGGCGGCTCTCTTCCGCCAGCAGGGTTGCCAGGTGGCAGGTAACCGGACCGGCACGGTCCTGCTCGGCATAGGTGAGATAGAGGGTGGAAAAGCGCCGGGACCCCTGTTCCAACGGCAGCTCCAGCAGGTCGCCACGCCCGATGAACGGCAGGACCCGGGACGCGGGTAGCCATGCGAAGCCCATGCCGCGACAGACCATGTCTAACGACGTCGCCACGTGACTCACCGTCCAGCGCTGCTCGGCCCCCAGCCAGCCCGAGTCCACCCGCCGCCGGGATGCGGAGTCGCGGATCACGATCTGGCGCTGGCTGACCAGATCGGGCAGGGTGATGGCGCGGCCCAATGTGTGCAGAGCATGCGCCGGGTGCGCCACGGCGATGAACTGCGCCTGCATGATGGGTTCTCCCAGGAATCCCTGGGGCACCTCCGGGGCGATCAGCAGGTCCACCTCGCCCGCCGTAAGCAGTTCGGGCCCACCGGATAACACGGTCTCCTGCAGTTGTACCCGGGTGTTGGGATAGTCCCGGGAAAGGGCCAGCAATGCACTGGCCAGGTAGTCATAGGGATAGACCTCGTCGATGGCGATGCGAATTTCCGCTTCCGTGCCCCGGGCCAGGCTCCCGGCTATCTCCTCCAACTGCTCGGCCTGCGCCAGCAATTGCCCGGAGCGGCGCAGCATCAACTTTCCCGCCTCGGTGAGTCTCGCCTTGCGGCCGACGACCTCCAGTAACGGCAGGCCCAACTGGTCCTGCAGTTTGTGGACCGCGTGATTGATCGTGGACTGGCTCTTGTGGATGGCCTCGGCGGCCTGGGCAAATCCCCCGTGTTGCACGACCGCCTGTAGCATGCGCCATTGTTCCAGGGTGGTTCGACTCACGGCAATCTCCTTTAATTTTCGATAAAAACGAACATATAAGCGCAAATTATGCGATTTTTAATCGAAAAAAACGAGAATATGATGCGAGTTTGCGATATGAGGAGGTGTTCATGGCCCAACGTACCATCCAGGAAATCAGAATGGCCCACCCCAGCCGGGACGGGGACGGGGTCGCCATCCAGCGCATTGCCGGCATGCAACATGCGGCCATGGACCCCATCCTGATGATCGACGAGCTGCGCTCGGAGCACCGGGACGATTTTGCCGGCGGCTTTCCGCCCCATCCTCACCGGGGCATGCAGACGCTGACCTACCTGAAACAGGGTGGCATCGTGCACGAGGATAACCGGGGAAACCGGGGCGAAATCCGCGGCGGGGGCGCCCAGTGGATGTCTGCCGGCCGGGGCATCATCCACTCCGAAATGCCGACCCTGGACAGTGACGGGCTGCACGGCTTCCAGCTGTGGATCAATCTGCCACGGGCGCAAAAAATGAGTGAGCCGCGCTACCGGGATATTCCGCGGGAAGATCTGGTGCACGCCTCAGCTGATGGCTTCGAGCTGATTGCGATCGCCGGGGAGTGGCTCGCAGGCCCGGTGAGTGCGCGAGGACCTCTGCATGAGCTGGAGCCGCTCGCGGGTATCGCCGACCTGACCCTGGCACCCGGGCGGGAGGTCACGCTCGCGACGCCACCGGCCGAGTCAGTGCTGGGTTATGTGTACGATGGCACCTGCCTGCACGACGGCAGGGAGGTGGGCCCCCGGCAGCTGCTCGTTACCGGGCCGGGGGACCAGTGGACGCTGCGCGCCGGTACCGGTGGCGCTGGATTACTGTTACTGCGGGGAGCCCCTCTCAAGGAGCCGGTGGCCCAGTACGGACCTTTCGTGATGAACACGCCTGAGGAGATCGAGCAGGCGATCAAAGATTACCAGTCAGGGCAATTTGCTTAAGGAGCACACCATGGAAAAGCCGGTCGTTGCCGCCAACAAACCCGTCGCCGTGGAACTGGAGGCCGGGCAGGAATATCACTTCTGTACCTGTGGTCGTTCCGCCAGCCAGCCGTTCTGCGATGGCTCTCACGCGGGCACGGCTTTTACACCCCGGTCATTTGTGGCGGAGAGCGATGGAGAGGCCTGGCTGTGTCGTTGCAAGCATACGGCCGACGCGCCCTTCTGCGATGGCAGTCACAAGCGCTTCAGCGATGAGCAGGTGGGAAAGGATGGAGACGGCATTATCGCCTCGAGCGACGGTATGCCGGCAGCCACGCCTACCGAGGAAGAGCCGACGGTGGCGTTTATTCATGAGCTGGCGGAGCAGGGACTCTCGAAGCTGGGCCATCACGGGCCGATGGGTGCCATGGGAGTCCCCAGGTCACTGCTGCCCGACTGGGATGACCTGCAGCTGCTGGTTGCCCAGATGGCGCGCAAGCCGCTGCCGGAAGACGCCTCGGTAGGCACTGAACTGGTTATCGGGCCCGAGGCAAAAAAGCCGCTGGTACTGAAGATTCCCCTGTTCGTGTCCGATATGAGTTTCGGGGCCCTGTCGGAAGAAGCCAAGATAGCGCTGGCGAAGGGGGCCGAGCTGGCGGGTACCGGCATCTGCTCGGGAGAGGGAGGGATGCTCCCCGAGGAGCAGGCCGCGAACAAGCGCTATTTTTATGAGCTGGCCAGTGCCATGTTCGGCTATCGGGAGGAATTGCTGCAGCGGGTGCAGGCCTTCCATTTCAAGGGCGGCCAGGGTGCCAAGACCGGGACTGGCGGGCATCTCCCGGGCGCAAAGAACACGGGCAGGATTGCCGAGGTGCGCGGTATCGAGGCAGGCCAGCCCGCCGTCTCTCCGCCGACCTTCACCCGCCTGGCCACCGTCGGCGACTTCGCCCGTTTCGCCGACCATGTCCGTGAGCTTACGGGCGGCATCCCGGTGGGTTTCAAGCTGAGCGCCAACCATATCGAACGGGATATCCAGTTCGCCCTGGACGCCGGGGCCGATTACATCATTCTCGACGGCAGGGGAGGGGGTACCGGGGCGGCCCCCCTGATGTTTCGCGATCACATCAGTGTCCCCACCATTCCGGCCCTCGCGAGGGCGCGCCGTTATCTCGATCAGCAGGGAGCCAGCGGGCGGGTCACCCTGGTGATCACCGGCGGTCTGCGCACCCACATGGATTTTGTCAAGGCGCTGGCGCTGGGAGCCGATGGTGTGGCCCTCGCCAACAGTGCCATGCAGGCTATCGGCTGTGTCGGTGCCCGCATGTGCAACAGCAATAACTGCCCTGCGGGGATCGCCACGCAGAAGCCCGAGTTGCGCGCACGCCTGGATGTGGCGCATGCGGCCCGGCGCCTGGAGCGTTTTCTGGAGGCCTCGGTGACCCTGATGCAGGTGATGGCCAGGGCCTGTGGACACAGCCATCTCAATGCTTTCAACCGTGATGACCTGGGGACCTGGAAAGCGGAGATGGCCCGTTTATCCGGAGTTGCGTACACTGGTTTCGAATCGATCTAGGCGTTAGGGGAGAAGCCGATGCGGGCATGGAGAGTGGGCAGGTTCGGGGAGCCCAGTGAGGTCCTGAGTCTCGAGGAGATTGACGACTTCGAGCCGGGTCCGGACCAGGTGAAGGTCGCCGTGGAGGCAGCGGGATTGGGCCTGCCGGACGTTTTCATGTGCCGGGACAACTACCCCCTGACACCGCCCCTGCCGTTCACGCCGTCTCAGGAAGCGGCCGGAACAGTGACTGCAGTGGGAGAGAATGTAGACGCGAGCCTCCTGGGGAGTCGTGTCCTGGGTCCCACGCTCTTCCAGGCGCAGAGAGGCGGGCTTGCCGATGCCTGCCTGATGCACGCCAGGGGCGCGTTTCCCATTCCCGATGCAATGAGCGGGATCGAGGCTGCGGGTTTTTTCATCCCCTACCAGACCGCCTGGATCGGGCTGGTGCGGCGCGCAAGCCTCACGCCGGAGGACACGGTGCTGGTTCTGGGCGCCTCCGGCAGTTCGGGGTGTGCCGCGCTCCAGCTGGCGAAGGCCAAGGGTGCCCGGGTGATCGCGGTTGCGGGCGGGCCGGACAAAGGCGCCTTCTGCAAGAGCATGGGGGCAGACGAGGTTATCGATTACCGCAAAGACGATATCACGGCGGGCGCCAGGGCGTTGACGGATGGGAAGGGTGTGTCGGTGGTATTCGACCCGGTGGGTGGCACCCCCGGCCGGGCAGCGTTCGAGGCCACCGCTTTCGAAGGACGCTTTGTGATTATCGGATACGCCAGCGGCGAATGGCCGGCGATCGGGCTGCCGGAAACACTGCCCAGGAATATTTCCCTGGTCGGCGCCATGCCGGTCGGTTACTCACCGGATTTCATGCTGCATGCACATCGCGACCTTCTGGGACATTGGGAGCGCGGTGAACTGAAGGTCGCGGGCAGCCAGGTATTCCAGTTCGAAGACGCCCTCGAGGCCATTGAACACATCGCCGCCGGCAAGGTGGAAGGCAAGGTGGTTGTCCGGGTCAGCACAGGAAAAAACGCCTGAACGATGGCAGATGACATCCGCATAACCGACCTGGCAGCGCCCGTGCTGACCGAACTCCAGCAGGCGGCGATCGACTACGGTGAGACCCTCGAGGTGGACCTCACTCCCCAGGGCATTCTCGCGGATGCCAGTGCGGCCACCAGGCTTGACGATTTTGGCCCCGAGGATTTTCTGCCGCGCCTGGGGCTGTTGTGTGACGAGTGGTCGAGCGATACGGAACTGACCGGCATTGCCCGTCTGAGCCTTCGCAACAAGCTGCTACAGCACGCTCGAAGCCGCCTGCTCATACAGGATGTGCTCAAACGCCACCCGGAAATTCACGACGTGCAGATACGCGAACCGATCATCGTCGCCGGCCTGCCTCGCTCGGGTACCACACACCTGCTGAACCTGATGGCAGCGGATTCGCGGCTGCGCTCATTGCCTCTGTGGGAATCCTATGAGCCCGTGCCCATGCCCGGAGAGACCGTGACGAGGGGTGACACGGATTCCCGCTACCAGCGCTGCCTGGAACAGTGGCAGTCCATGCAGCAGATGACCCCTCTGCTGGCCATCATGCATCCCATGAATCCGGATCACATCCATGAAGAACTGGAGCTGATGGGGCCTGATTTTGCCTCGTACAATTACGAGTGGCTGAGTGTCTCTCCCCGCTGGCGCGACCAGTACTACGCCAGTGACCAGACGCCGCACTACCGCTACATGAAGACGGTGCTGAAAATACTGACCTGGCAGGATGGGGATCACACGGGGAAGAGCACCCGCTGGGTGCTCAAATGTCCCCAGCACCTGGAGCAGTTGCCAGTGCTTCACCAGGTGTTTCCCGATGCGACGATCGCGATCACCCACCGGGACCCCGTGTCGGTCATCCAGTCGGCTGCCACCATGATCGCCTATGGGCAGCGCATCAACCGCAAGCGGGTGGATCTCGAACGCGTGCTCGCGTACTGGTCTGATCGCATCGCCCACCTGCTGGATGCCTGTGTTGCGGAGCGTGGCAGTATTCCGGAGGCCCAGAGCTTCGATGTCCTGTTCCATGAGTTCATGAGCGACGACCTGGGGATGGTGAAGAAGATCTATGACAAGGCCGGGCTGCCGATGAGTGCTGCGGCCGAAGAGCAGTTGCAGCAATTTCTGCGCGATCACCGCCGGGGACGACACGGCCGGATCCGGTACGATCTGCGAACCGATTTTGGCGTGGAGCCAGCGGAATTGCGACAGCGCTTCCTCGCCTACTGCGAACGCTTCCCCGTCAGGATCGAAGTGGAGTAAGCGCTACCCGCCAACGAGGAGAGACCTATGGGCCACGGCAAGGTCAGTTTCGATTACACCGGCAGTCAGGTACTGGTGACCGGCGGCACTAACGGCATCGGCTACGGCATCGCCACCGCCTATCGGGATGCCGGGGCGCGTGTGTTGATCACCGGCACCCGGGCCGACCCCACGGAGTACGACAACGATCTCAGCGGACTGGTTTACCGACAGCTGGACGTCCGGGAGAAGGAAGCGATTCTGTCCCTTGCCGCCGGCCTGGACGGCCTGGACATCCTGGTCAACAACGCGGGTGCCAGCATGCCCGGTGGCGACGAGTGGACCGCCGATGGCTTTGAGGCATCGGTTCGGGTCAATCTCTTCTCGGCCTTTCATATGGCCAGCGCCTGCCACGCCCACCTGGCGATGAGTACCCAGCCGGGAGGCGCCAGCGTCGTCGGTATCGCCTCACTGACGACCTATTTCGGCAATGAATTCGTGCCGGGTTATGGCGCTGCCAAGGCGGGCCTGTCACAGTTGACCAAGACCCTTGCCATGAAGTGGGCGGGGGAGGGCATACGGGCCAATGCCGTCGCGGCGGGTGTAATCGAAACGCGCATGACCTCCTTCATGAAAGACATTCCGGATATGAATGACCCGATCATCGCGCGCACGCCGCTCAAGCGCTGGGGCACGCCGGACGATATTGCCCCGGCCCTGCTGTTCCTGACCAGTGCCGATGCCGCCTTCGTGACGGGCCAGACCCTGCTCGTGGACGGTGGCTACTCGGTTACTCTCTGAGGCGGGCATTCTCATACCGAAATGGACGTATTTACCGAGGTTTACTGATGCGCGACCCGATCTATAAACAACGCCCGGTGGAGCCCAACCCAGCGGTTCGGGGCGGTGAGCGGATCAATGATTTCATTGTTCTGTCCGAGGCCTTTTCCAACTGCTACCTGTTGCAGACATCCGAAGGCAATATCCAGGTCAATGCGGGCATGGGCATGGAAGCGCCGGTGATCAAGGCGAACTTTGACGACTTCAGCCGCGATCCGCTGCGCTACCTGATACTGACCCAGGGGCATGTGGATCACGTGGGCGGCGTGGCCTACTTTCGCGAACACAATCCCGGACTCGAGGTCATCGCCCAGGCGGGTAATCCCGAACATCAGGCCTATGACACACGTCTTGCCGCCTTCCGTGGGAGCCGCTCCGCATTCGCCTTCACCGACAAGTTTGCCCGCGCCTTTGCTCACTATGCCGAGCAGGGCTTTACGGACCTGCCGCAGCAGGACGTGCCCCGGCCGGATCTCCTGGTGGAGGAGAGTTACCCCCTTTCCCTGGGCGGCCTGGAGCTTGAATTGATTGCCGTGCCCGGCGCAGAGACTAATGATTCCTTGATCATCTGGCTGCCACAGCACCGCATCTGCCTGACGGGAAACCTGTTCGGTTGCCCCTTCGGCCATTTTCCCAACCTGGTTACTATTCGCGGGGACCGCTACCGTGATGCACTGACCGTAGCGGCCGCGGTGCAACGAGTGAAAGACCTGGAGCCGGAGATGATTCTCTACGGCCATCACGGGCCGGTTATCGGTGCGGCACTGATCCAGTCCGAACTGGCGGCATTGCACGGTGCGATTCTCCATGTACACGACGAGACCGTCAGGGGCATGAATGAAGGCAGGGACGTGCACACCCTGATGGCGGAAATCACCCTGCCACCGGAGCTGGAGGTGGGCGAGGGTTATGGCAAGGTGTCCTGGAGTGTGCGGGCGATCTGGGAGCACTATGCCGGTTGGTTCCATCACCGCTCCACGACGGAGCTTTACCCGGTGCCGCAGCAGTCGGTGAATGCGGATCTGATGGATCTCGCGGGTGGGGCTGCCGCCCTGGTTCAGAGGGCGCGCGCGAGAGTCCGTGACGGACAGTACCTGCAGGCCCTTCACCTGCTAGACATCGTCCTCGATCAACACCCTGCGGATGTCGGCGCACTGAAGCTCGCGGTGGAAGTCCACAAGGCGCTGCTGGAAAACAGTGACAATTTCTGGCTGGACGCCTGGCTGGACAGCCAGTTGCGCCTGCTGGGGAATCGCCTCGGTGGAAGGTGAATGCAAAGTTGATCGCAATATAGGCCTGACGGCAGGCGCAGCACTCTCAGTCGACAGTATCGGGATTATGAGGCAAGTCGAGAAAGTCGAGCAATCGCTGCTCCAGATAGGGGTAGAAAGGATTCCAGCGCAATCTCAGCATGTCTGCTGCCGGAATCTGCAGCGCCCCCCGCTCTCCTCGCAGTGCGATATCACCCAACTCGATGCCGGGGCTGGCCCCCGCTTTGCGCCCGCCATACAGCGGATCATGTTCCGGAAACGGTAACGCCACGTGGGACAGTGAATACATGCCGGGAGGCCAGGCCAGATGTAGCGGCTCGTCGGTTGCCGGCGCGTTTCCTGCTGGTTTGTGCCGCACCATGACCCGCTTGCTCTTCCTGTTCTCATTGGTCACCACACTCAGGTCGAAGGGCAAGTTACCGCCCTGAATTAACGGAACGATTTCGGCGCGGGGATCCCGGCTCAGCAGGTGCTCCGACTCAGCCTCCCGGTTGACGTCGAACAGAACCAGTTCATGGCCTTTCTCTGGCAGTCTCTGCATCAATCCGGCTATCAGTGCCGGCGTGGAGACGGTCGCGTCCACCGCGGACTGGAAGGCCAGCACGGGGGGGAATTCCATGAGTTTTCCGTCTAGCCGGTGTTGCTCGAGTTGGTCGCTTATTTCGGCTGTAAGCCGATGGACCTGATCCCCCGCATTGATGGCGAAGGAGCCGTATTTGAAGGGGTCATACTCGGGCAGAATGTCATTCCACTCCAGTTTGTGCAGTCCCAGAATGTGTCCGAGCCGGGATTGCCACACGGCCAGGCCCGCCATCGGACTCACGCCGATAGCGGGTGAGATAAGCACGATCCTGCCGATGCGGGGCATTGCTCGATCCTGGAGTGCGGATAGCGCGTACTGAACGGCGAGAGCGCCACCATTGGAGTAACCCACGATATGCAGCGGTCGGTCTCCGACCTTTTCATCCAGATGATGGATCGCCAGGCGAACAGCCGCGGCCATATCCTCCCACTGCACATCCGTCAGACCCGATGGCGCCGTGCCATGGCCGGGCAGTCTCAGGCCCACGACCCAGGCGCCGTTTCCGTTGAGCCGCTCGCCGATATTGCGCAGGCTGTAAGGTGAATCGGACATGCCGTGAAGCACCAGGACGCCGGCAGCCGGTGCCTCACGTTCAAGCTCGAAGCTACGGTTCCAGTTGGGAGACCAGCGCCCCGGATCGGACAGACTGCCCCTGTGGTAGCGATTGATCAGGCGTTTATCCCCGGGTTCTATTTTTGCATAGATATGTTCGTCGAGTTGCGCGAAAAGGCGCTGTTCGAGCGCCAAGTACTCCGGAAAGCTCTGTATCATCGACTTTTCTGTGAACTCCGCATCCAGGTCGGCGTCGTGCCACACCTTCAGGTCGGGTCGGTTCTCGAGATAGATAACAAAGAGCGTAATCAGAACCACTAAACCCCCAATTGCGCCGTAAGCGAAAGTTTTAGCGAGGTAGCGTACTGATTTGATAAGAAAGTTCGTCATAGTCCTGAATTTACAGAGAGCTTCTTGGCGCGAACAACGTTAAAACCATTGTGGCGCAACCTTGGAAACCTTGGCTCGTTACAATCAAGGTTAACCGACCGCCGCTCCTTTCTCCAGATCGTTAGTTAAATGCTTGAATCAATAGCGAGGGTGTACGGGTTACATCCCGGAATATATGGGCCTTTGAATAGTTGGAGATCTCCAAAAACCCTCTGACTTTTCGACTAGACTGAATCTGGAAATCTTGCTCCCGAATTCAGAGGACTCAGCACTGGCAGAGTATCCTGGTGGACGCGTTGGCGACGGGCACGTCGAGTGTGGCGGGTTGATTGATATGTGATTTCTTATATCCATGGTCGCCTTCTACACTAGATCCCGTCGATAAAATGCGCATTGTTGCAGTGCAAGCTACAATGATTAAGCGGGAGAAAAGGTCGATGCGTCATCTGCTCCGCTGTGCCATTTTGAACCCGGGCTTTTTTGGCTGTGCACTCGCTCTGTTTCTGCTTACGGCGGCAACTCTGCTGCCCGCGCAGCAGCCGCGCCATTACACCGTGGCCACTGGCAGCCAAGGCGCGTCGTTCTACCCGGTTGCAAGCGCACTGTGTCGGCAAATTGAACGGATGGAGTTGGACTTCACCTGCGAAGCAGTGCCTACGCCGGGCTCAATGTACAATTTGCAGGCACTGAATGAAGGCACCCATGATCTGGCGCTAAGCCAGCAATACCTTCAGTATCTCGCTTGGCAGGGTTTGCCACCTTTCAACCGGCCATATTCTGCACTGCGCACTATAGCCCCCCTCTATCGTGAGGTGTTTGTATTGGCGGCTACTCCCGAGTCAGGCATCGAGGCGCTGGATGATTTGCCCGGCAAACGCGTGAATATTGGTAATGCCGGCTCTGGCACACGGCTGGTTGTTGAGGAACTGTTTGACTACCTGGATTGGAAGCTGTCTGATTTCATAATTTACAGCCACAGGAGTGGCGAGCTTCCGGATTTGCTGTGTAATCGTCAGATTGATGCGGCCATCTACTCCACCGGACACCCGAACCTGATATATCATCGCCTGGTAGACGAATGTGGCGTCAGACTTATCGACTTATGGAATGATCAGATCGCTGCATTTGTGGCACAGGACTGGGCATACGCACCGGCCGCCATTTCTCGTGGCACTTATCGGCTACTGGATGAAGACATCAACGGTTTTGGCATGCAAATCATTCTCTCCGCCCACCAGGACCTGCCGCCTGCCCACGTCGAGCAAATACTGAGGGTGTTGGTAACTGAACGAGATGCATTACAGGAGGAGGCGCCTATTTACCGCTCGATAGATGCAAATGAATATCCCTCGCAGCAGATAGCGCCTTATCATGGGGGCGTCAGTTTGTTCCATCGAGAGTCAACAGGCAGTTCGGATCGGAAGAAGTCCGGAGATCCGATTGAGGAAGCTGTGCATAGCGAATTCGTAATTTTCCAAAAATATCAGAGACTTGAATGTTGCAGCCCATAGGGGTTTTCATTACCTTCCGCAACCATAAAAGATGTCGCTTTCCTGTTGTTTCACCTGCTTTCATTCCGTAATGCATTGAAGAACCGAAAGTAACGCCAGTTGTATTCACCTCGTGGAAGCCGTAAACCGGGACCGAAAGGCCCATCTAAAGAAGTCATCAAAGCCATCGTTGAGTTGAAGCAACGTAATCCTCGATATGGCTGCCCGCGCGTTGCCCAACAGATCAACCTGGTATTCGGGCTAGACCTGGATGGTGACAAGCGAAATCAGGCGGAGATGGCTGGCAATGACTCCTTTCGCAGTCCAGAGCGGCCGTTCAGTGGGCTGATTCACCGGCGGCCGAATCGTCTCTATTCACCTACCTCAGATATCAGTGCCAGTTTACTCAATTATGTTTTCTTGTAATCAGAAAAAGCCATATGTGTGACTTTCTTATGAAGAAAACACGGTGATTCATAATTTAGACTATTCCGAATGGAACCACAGTGTGCTGGATAACTTCAAAGTAGTCCAAATAAAGTCCATCTTGCATATAGCTGTGAACATTTAGACGTTGTCGGTGAGTGTGCCGACTTTGAGGAAGGTCTCTGGGCTATTACGAAGATCGACAATCGCTGGGCAACACTAGGACGCTCAATGTTCTAGACGTCGCTGAAGACGTGAAATCTATCGAAGTCGCCTAGTTTATATCGTTTAGGCTTTCCTGAACTAGAGGACTGAGGCCGACTCACCTTTTTATCCACAAAAAGCTAATGCCGGGCTTTCATGCGGATATAAAGAAAGCCTGATCGATATCATATTAGCCAAGGTTAAGTCAGTGTTAATCTTTTTAA
>JAHEEV010000186.1 GCA_024640505.1 Halieaceae bacterium | reverse complement strand
GAAGAGCTGCCGGCGGGTACGGAACGCCCCGGTATCAAATCCGTGCACATCAACAAGTGCCCGATCCTGGTGACGGCGAAGATGGCCGACGCAGCCACGGCAGAACGCCTGGGCATCAGCGGCGACAGCTGCCGGCAACACCTGGCGGCCTTGCGTGAATTCCGGGACCGCAACCCCACCGTGCTCGAGCAAAAGCTGCAAGCGGTCTATGGGCAAAGTCGCTTCGAGCCGGAAACCGACCCCGACCGCATGCTCTACGGGGGAGGTTTTTTCCCCGATGCCGACAAGCGGGTGATGGACCGGGTGCGGGCGAGCAGCCCGGAGGCACTGGCGGAGCAGAGCTTTCCCTTTGAAGATCCGCGGCTGCCGGAAATGCTGTTCCGCTACCGGGCACGCAATTATCCGGAAAGCCTGTCTGCGGAAGAGCACGCTCTCTGGGAGGAGTTCCGCTTCCAGCGCCTCACCGACCCCGAAGCCGGTGCCAGCATCTGCATGGAGGCGTACCAGCAGACCATCGAGTCCCTGTTGGCCCGCGGCGACCTGACGGCCGAGCAGCAGCAACTGATGCACGAACTGCTCGAGTACGGGGACAGCCTGCTGGCCTGATGTTGATCTCAAGGTCTGCATATGGGTTTGGCATCGGTGCTGATGTTCTCAATTTCGCCGCAGCGCCCGATCCCGGGTACCCCCGGGCGGTCAGAAGTTCATTCCCTTCGGAGGTACCCGGGATCGGGCGCTGCTCCATCGAGCTCGATGTTCGCGCCTGATTGAAAATCAGATATTTTCCATGTGCGGCGGTTTTAACTGGCCTCCATCGAATTCTTTCACCCTCGGATCGAGGCCCTGGCTGGCGGAGACCCTCGAAGGGAATGAACTTCTGACCGCCCGAGGGTCTCCGCCAGCCAGGGCCGCTAGCAGAGTTAAGTCGCCGCGGATAATGGGAAGCGCGTTTCGGTATTACGCACATGGGCAGGTGCTTGCGCCGGTCGTATAATGCGGCTCAAAGAGAGTAATCAGGAGCAGTCCGCGTGGACTTTGCCGGTAGCCATATCCTCTCCGTGGACCAGTTCGAGCGTGCCGATGTGGAGCGCATCTTCGCCGTTGCCGACCGCATGGAGCCCTATGCCCACCGGCGACGCGTGACCAAAGTGCTGGATGGTGCCATCCTCGGCTCCATGTTCTTCGAGCCCAGTACCCGCACCCGGGTGAGCTTCGGCAGCGCCTTCAACCTGCTCGGCGGGGAGGTGCGCGAGACGACCGGCTTCGAAAACTCCGCCATCGCCAAGGGTGAATCTCTCTACGACACCGCGCGGGTACTCAGCGGCTACTCCGATGTGATCGCCATGCGCCACCCGGCGGAGGGTTCGGTGGCCGAGTTTGCCGCCGCCAGCCGGGTACCGGTGATCAACGGCGGCGACGGGAGCAACGAGCACCCCAGCCAGGCGCTGCTGGACCTGTATACCATCAAGAGTGAGATGGCCGGCCGCGGTGGGGGCATCGACCGGCTGCGCATCGCCATGGTCGGCGACCTGCGCTATGGCCGGACCGTGCACTCACTGTGCAAACTCCTGTGCCTGTTTGACGGAGTGCAGGTGGTGCTGGTCTCTCCCGGCGAGCTGCGCATGCCCGCTGACATCGTGGAAGAGATGCGCCAAGCGGGGCATCAGGTGCTGGAGTCGGAGGCGCTGGAGGCCAGCATCGCCCACGTGGACATCGTCTACTCCACCCGCATCCAGGAAGAACGCTTCAGTTCCCAGGAGGAGGCGGACCTGTATCGCGGCCGTTTCCGCCTGAACCAGAATATCTACACCCACCACTGCGAACCCAACACGGTCATCATGCATCCGCTGCCGCGGGATTCCCGGGATCACGCCCGGGAGCTGGACGATGACCTGAATGACAACCCCAACCTGGCGATCTTCCGCCAGACCGACAACGGCGTGTTGGTCCGGATGGCCCTGTTTGCCCTCATACTGGATGTAGCGGATCAGGTCGATCGGCATGCCCGCGACGTCAACTGGTATACCGCGGGGCGCTTCTGATGGCGGTGAAACTCAGGTTCGGTGCCCGGGACGTGCGCATTCTCGATTCGGCGGTGGTCTACGACGGCCACTTCGAAATGCGCAGGGTGACCCTGGAGCACCGCTGTTTTGGCGGCGGCTGGAGCCCGCCGCTGGTGAGGGAGCTCTTCGAACGCGGCGATGCAGTGGGGGTGCTGCCCTACGATCCTTTGGACGATACCGTGGTGCTGATCGAACAGTTCCGCCCCGGCGCCATGCGCGGCCAGGACAGCCCCTGGATGCTGGAACTGATCGCCGGGGTGGTCGAGGAGGGCGAAAACGACGAGGAGGTGGTGCACCGGGAGGCCATGGAAGAGGCGGGCTGTGAAGTCTCCGAGCTGGTTCCCATCGCCAGTTTCATTCCCAGTGCCGGGGCCTGCAGTGAGCAGGTGCGGCTGTTCTGTGGCCGGGTTTCCAAAGCCGGCATAGGTGGCATTCACGGCCTGGAGGACGAGGGCGAGGATATCCTGGTGCACTCGGTGCCCCGGGCGGAAGCGCTGCAGATGGTGGCCGACGACCGCATTCCCAATGGCCACACCCTGATCGCGCTACAGTGGCTTCAGATCCACGGCGACAAACTGCGGGAGCGCTGGTGCTGAGGCCTTCGGGTCGCACCTGACTCGTCATGCCTGACGACGGCCCAGATCCCCGCGCGGAGGCCGGCCACGGCCTGCTGCGCTCCAGCGCGCTGGTAGGCAGCATGACCCTGGTGTCCCGCGTGCTGGGGCTGCTGCGGGATATCGTGATCGCCGCCTTTGTGGGGGCCAGTGCCAACGCGGACGCCTTCTTTGTCGCCTTCAAGATCCCCAATTTCCTGCGCCGCCTGTTTGCCGAGGGGGCTTTCTCCCAGGCCTTCGTGCCGGTGCTGGCGGACTACAAGGAGCACGGCAGCGTGGCCGCGGTGCGACACCTCGTGGACCGGGTGGCCGGGGTGCTGGGCGGCACGCTGCTGCTGATCACCTCCTTGACCATCATCGCTGCTCCCGTGGTCACCGCCCTGTTTGCGCCGGGATTCATCAGCCAGCCCGCCAAGTTCCAGCTGACGTCGGAGATGATCCGCATCACCTTTCCCTACCTGCTGCTCATCTCCATGACCGGCTTCTGCGGGGCGATATTGAACAGCTACGGTCGTTTCGCCGTGCCGGCCTTCACGCCGGTATTCCTCAACCTGTCACTGATTTTTGCCGCCACGGTGGCCGCGCCCTGGTTCGATGAGCCGGTCTTCGCCCTGGCCTGGGGGGTGTTCCTGGCGGGTATCATCCAGCTGCTGTTCCAGCTGCCTTCCCTGTACCGGCTCGAACTGGTGCCGCGGCCGCGCTGGGACACGCAAGACGAAGGGGTGCGGCGGATCCTGAAACTGATGGTGCCGGCCCTCTTCGGGGTCTCGGTCAGCCAGATCAACCTGCTGCTGGACACCGTATTGGCGTCCTTCCTCCCCACGGGCAGCGTCTCCTGGCTCTATTACTCGGACCGCCTGGCGGAGCTGCCCCTGGGGGTGTTCGGCATCGCTATCGCCACGGTCATCCTCCCCAATCTGTCGGCGCACCGGGCAGCCGCCCGGGAGTCCCAGTTCAGCGTCACCCTGGACTGGGCAGTACGATCCGTGCTGCTGATCGGCGTGCCCGCGGCGGTCGCCCTGATATTGCTGGCAGAACCTATCCTGACAACCCTGTTCCAGTATGGCGCACTGAGCGCCCGGGATGTGACCATGGCGGCCTTCAGTCTGCGTGCCTACGCCCTGGGACTGGTCGCTTTCATGCTGGTAAAAGTGCTGGCACCCGGATTTTACGCCCGCAAGGACACGGCCACCCCGGTGAAATACGGCATCATCGCGATGGCCGCCAACATGGTACTCAACCTGGTCTTCGTGCTGCCGCTGATGTACTACCTGAACATCGGTCACCTGGGTCTGGCGCTGGCGACCAGCGTCGCCGCCTACATCAACGCGGGCCTGCTGCTGCGCGGCCTGGTGCGCGGCGGGGTGTATGAATTCCAGCCCGGCTGGTCGCGTTACTGGCTGCGACTGGTGGTGGCAACGGCGGCCATGTCGATCGTGGTGCTGTGGCTGGCGAAGGATCCGGAGCAGTGGCTGGACTGGGGGTGGCAGCGCCGTGCCCTGGAAATCAGTCTGGTGGTGGCTGCCGGCGTGGGAGCCTACCTGGTGACACACCTGGCCGCCGGTACCCGGTTCCGCCACCTGAGAGCGCCGGGAGCGGTTTAAGGGCGACTGCCCGCGGGGCAATTAATTCCCTTTGCCCGCGGTCTGTCGGCATAGGCCGCGGGGCCTGAATTCGCTATACTCCGTCGTTTGGTTTGACCGGGCGTTCCCTCGACTCATGGAGCTGATTCGCGGCCTGCACAATTTGCGGCCCAGACACCGCGGTTGCGTGGCCACAATCGGCGCTTTCGATGGTGTGCATCTGGGTCACCAGGCGGTGATCCGGCACCTGTTGGACAAGGCAGCGGAACTGGGGGTGCCATCGGCGATTATCGTCTTCGAACCCCTGCCGCGGGAGTACTTTTCGCCCATCAAGGCACCGGCGCGCCTCATGAGTTTCCGGGAGAAGTTCCAGGAGATGCGCTACCTCGGGGTGGATCGCCTGCTGCGCATCCGCTTCGACGAGAGCCTGCGGCGCATGTCCGCCCAGCAGTTTGTCGACGATGTGTTCGTTGCCGGGCTGGGGGTCCGCTACGTGGTGCTGGGAGACGACTTCCGCTTCGGCAGCGGCCGGGAAGGCGATATCAGGTTCATCCGCGCGCAGGGCGAACGCTACGGTTACGAGGCGGGGCCGACGCCCACGGAAACCTGGGACGGGGAGCGGGTCAGCAGCACCCGTATCCGCGAGGCACTGGAGTCGGCAGACTTCGCACTGGCGGAGGAATTACTCGGTCGGCCTTACAGTATCTCGGGCAAGGTGGTCTACGGACGGCAGCTGGGCGTAACGATCGGTACGCCGACCGCGAACCTGGAGCTGCGCCGTTTGCGGGCGCCCCTCTCCGGCGTGTATGCGGTGGAGGTCAGCGGTAGCACCCTGGACCGGGCCTGGGGGGTGGCCAATGTGGGCGTGCGACCGACGGTGAATGACAGCATCAAGGCCAACCTCGAGGTGCACCTGCTGGACAGGGAGATCCACCTCTACGGGCAGCACATCGAGGTGACGTTCCGCCACAAACTGCGGGATGAGAAGAAGTTCGAGTCGGTGGACGAACTGCGGGACAACATTGCAAGGGATATTGCCGATACACGGGACTGGTTCAAGCAGTCCGGTGGATCATTGATGGAACTATGAGCGACTACAAAGAGACACTGAACCTGCCCAAGACGGCCTTCCCCATGAAGGCGAGCCTGGCACAGCGTGAGCCCCAGCGGCTCAAGCAGTGGGA
>JAHEEV010000011.1:36852-63094 GCA_024640505.1 Halieaceae bacterium | reverse complement strand
GGACACTGGGAGAACTTGCTGGCGCTGGTGAGGAACTCCGCCGAGCGGTACCTGGGTGGGGCAGGGGGGGCGTCCCCGGGGTGATCAGACATGTCCGGCTATTGCCTTTTTTGGGAGGGGCATCTCGTATATAATGCCACAGCTTTTTTCGCCTGTTATCAGAAGCTTGCGCGATAAAGGTGTTTCCTGGTCAATTTTGAGGTTTCCCATGAAAAAGCTTTTTGCCGTCTTTTTGATGTTATCCGCTGCCAGTGCCCTTGCCGAGCCAGACATGGACAAGTATGCCAAGAGCTGTCAGGTCTGCCATGCCAACGGTGCTGCCAATGCCCCCAAGACGGGTGATGCCGCCGCCTGGGAGCCACGGCTTGCCAAAGGGATGGACGCCCTGGTGCAGTCGGTGTCAAACGGCCTCAATGCCATGCCGCCCAAAGGCATGTGCTTCGATTGCTCCGATGAAGACTACAAGGCCCTGATCGACTACATGGCCGCGCCCGCGCAGTAAGCGCGGATTCCCAGCAACGCGACACCTGGAATGAACATGAAGAAAGTTGCAATCCTGCTCGGCCTCGCAATGGGCTGGGCACAAATCGGTTTCACCGCTGACGCAGGCCTGGCAGGGGACGCTGCCGCGGGCAAGGGCAAGGCGGTTACCTGCGGCGCCTGTCACGGCCCGGACGGCAACAGCGCCGCTCCCACGTTTCCCAAACTGGCGGGCCAGGGCGAAAAATACCTGGTCAAGCAGATGAAGGATATTCGCGACGGCGCCCGGTCCGTGCCGACCATGGCGGGGCAGGTGGACAACATGTCCGACCAGGACCTGGCGGATATCGCGGCTTTCTATGCCGCCCAGCCAGGCTCCGGGGGGCAGGCCGACCCTGAACTGCTCGCCCTGGGGGAAAAGGTTTACCGCAGCGGGGTGATAGAGCGCAATGTTGCCGCGTGCACGGCCTGTCATTCACCCAATGGTAAAGGCAATGCCCCCGCCGGGTTTCCGTCTCTCGCCGGACAACACGCGGAGTACACGGCAGCCCAGTTGCGCGCCTATCGACAGGGTTATGAAGACCCCGCCGGCCGGACCAACGACGGTGATACCAAAATCATGCGCACCACCGCCTTTGGCCTGAGCGACATGGAGATCGATGCGGTTGCCAGCTACGTTGCCGGTCTCAAGTAGTTTCAGGGCATCGTAATCAAGGTGGCCGACGGCCACCTTTTTTATCGGTGCCAGAACCGTTGCGATAATCTGTTGTCATACAGCCAGAACAACCATTGGAGACACACATGACCAGACACCTGCTGCTATCCCTGCTGCTGGTATTCGTATCGATCGGCGCAAGTGCCGGGGAGAAGGCCTACCAGGAGGGGACCCATTACGATCTGATCAGCCCCGCAGTCCGTACCGCTGATCCGGACAAAATCGAGGTCGTGGAGTTCTTCTGGTACGGGTGCGGCCACTGCTACAATTTCGAGCCGATGATCGGCCAGTGGAAAAAAACCCTGTCGGAGGACGTGGACTTCCGCCCGTCTCCTGCGGTCTGGAATCCCACCATGGAGTTGCATGCCCGGGCTTTTTATACCGCCGAGGCGCTGGGCGTCGGGGAAACGCTGCACCCCGCGATCTTCCAGGCAATGAACGTGGATGGCAAGCGCCTCACCTCGGAAGCTGACCTGGCGCAGCTTTTCACGGCCAGCGGGGTTTCCGCGGAGGACTTCCAGCAAGCGCTCAACTCCTTCGGGGTCGGCAGCCAGGTGCGTCAGGCCAACTCCCGCGCCCGCGCCGCCAAGATTACCGGAACCCCCTCGATGATGGTCAATGGCAAGTATCTGATCAGTGCCCGCAAGGCGGGCAGCCAGTCCGAAATGCTGCAGCTGGCGGATTTCCTGATCGAGAAGGAGCGGGCATCCAGCCAGTAGGGCCGGGACTGCGTGTTGCCTGAAACGCCTGCGGCGAGGCAGCGGCAAGTCCGTGAACGGGTCCGGATCTGTTCGGCCCTGCTCCTACATGCCGCTGCTATAGGTCTCCAGTGACACGGTGCCGCTGACGCGGATCTGCCTGAACGCGAGCGCGTAGGCCTTCAGCATGGCAAGGCAATAGGCGAGGCGGTCTTCGAAGTATTCCTGGGCGCTGGCCTTGTTCTGTTCCGGGTCGTCGTTAAACACGGTGTCCACGTAGCGGATGATCAGGTGCTCCGGCAGGTAGCAGATGCGGCTGTTCTTGTAACTGCTCATGCGAAGTTCCGCCACGGGGTAGGAACCTCCGTCCGCCGTGGAGACAGTGACGATCAGCGCCGGTTTGTGCGCCAGTTCCCCGCCCGCCGTCCACATCAGGAAGAAGTTCTTCAGTCCCGCGGGTGCCATGCCGTGCCACTCGGGTGACACCACCACGAACGCGTCGCAGGCATGCAGTTCCTGACTCATTGGCTCCAGTACCGCCTGCCACTGTTCATCATCCCCGGACCAGACGCCCTCGTCCCAGAGGGGCAGGGGGTTGCCGGCCAGGTCGTAGAGCCATGTCTCCTCGCAGATCTCCTGATCCTGCAGGGCCCGCTGGATATAGCGGGATACTTTGCCGCTCTGTGAATCGGGGCGGTGGCTGCCACAGATGATGCCGATTTTCATGGGGTCCTCCCGGGACGTCTTTTGAATCTCATATCGCCAGCCACTCGGGGACGGGTAGACCCTTGTTGGCCAGGAACACCGGATTGAAGAGCTTGCTCTGGTAACGATTGCCGTAGTCGCAGAGAATGGTGACGATGGTGTGCCCGGGGCCGAGGTGTTCCGCCAGTCGCACGGCGCCGGCGATGTTGACGCCCGCAGAGCCGCCCAGGCACAGGCCCTCCTGTATCAGCACATCGAAGATGTAGGGCAGGGCCTCGTCGTCGCCGATACTGAAGGAGACATCCACTTTCGCCTGTGCCACGTTGTCAGTGATGTGGTTGATGCCGATACCTTCGACGATGGAACTCCCCTCACTCGGATGCAGCTCCCCGGAACTGAAGTAACCATGCAGGGAGGCGCCCGCGGGGTCCGCCAGGCCGATAGTGACTCCCGGGTTGCGCTCCTTGAGCGCATTGGAAACCCCTGCCAGTGTGCCGCCGGTGCCGACCGCGCAGATGAAGCCGTCGACCGCGCCGTCGGTCTGCTCCCATATTTCCGCGCCTGTGGTCCGCAAGTGAATATCCATGTTGGCCAGGTTGTCGAACTGGCGCGCCCAGATGGCCCCGGCGGCCTCCTTTTCCCCGAGCTTTCTGGCCAGCCGCTCGGCGGTGTGGATGTAGTGGTTGGGGTCGCTGTAGGATGTGGCGCCCACCAGGTGGAGGTCGGCGCCCAGCAGCTCCAGCGAGTCGATCTTCTCCTTGCTCTGGGTGATCGGCATGACCACGGTGCTCTTGTAGCCCAGGGCGTTGGCCAGCAGGGTGAGCCCGATACCGGTGTTGCCGGCCGTGCCCTCGACGATGCGCCCCCCGGGCTGCAGTTCGCCGGAGGCTTCTGCGGCGCGGATGATGCCGAGAGCGGTGCGGTCCTTGACTGAGCCTCCGGGATTGAGGAACTCCGCTTTTCCCAGAATGTTACAGCCGGTCTGCTCGGATACTTTTTTCAGACGCAGAAGCGGCGTATTGCCAATCAGGTGCGTGACGTCAGCGGCGGTTTGCAAGGTGGTTCTCCGGATGGTGAGGCGCAAAGTATGCCACAGCGTGGCGGCCGGGTCAGGGCTGCAGGGCCCGGCTGCGCCAGTAGACTCTCAGGGCCAGGACCAGGGAGAGCAGGGTGATGGTGACCAGGATCAGGAGCATGGGCCGGGGGGTGTCTGCCAGCAACTGCCCGCCCAGGGCGCTGGCGCAAGCGGCCAGTGACATCTGGATGAAACCCAGTAAGGCGGAGGCCGTGGCGGCGATGTAGGGGAAGGGCTTGAGTGCAATGGTCATGGCATGGGGCAACACCAGGCCCAGGGCCGTGGAAAACACGGCTGTCGGCAGTGCCAGTGCCACGACACTGTCAGGCAGGAGCAGATGCCCGGCGAGCATGCAGGTGGCGCCGGTCAGTCCCACCCCCGTGCCCACCAGCATGATCAGTTCCGATTCGTGGCCCAGGCTGAGTCTTGCGCTCAGGGCGCTGCCACACATATAGCCGATGACCGTGGTCAGGAAAATCAGGCCGAAATACTTGACCGGCACGCCCAGCATTTCGATGTAGACGAAGCTGGAGGAGGCCAGATAGGTCATCAGGCCCGCATACATCAGCCCTCCGGCGAGGGTGGCGGACAGGTAGCAGGGGTCCTGCAAAAGCTGGCCGAAATTCCGGGCGATAGACAGCGGGTGCAGGCTTTGTTGCCGGGGCAGGGACTCGGCCAGGAAGCAGTGAATCAGTATCAGCATGACGGCCCCGTAAGCCGCCAGGAACCAGAAAATGCTGCTCCAGGGCAGCACCAGTAACATCAGCCCGCCGAGGCCGGGGGCCACGGCGGGGGCCAGGGCCATCAGCATGGCAATCAGCGACAGGGCCCGGGCGGCACGGGTCGGCCCGAAAAGGTCACGGGTGATCGTGCGCGCCAGCGTCGGGCCGACACAGGCGCCGATGCCCTGCAGGAAACGGAAACCCAGGAGTTCCCGGACACTGTCGGCCTGGCTGCAGCCCAGGCAGGCGACTACGAACAGTGCAGTACCGGCAATCAGCGGAGGCTTGCGCCCGAACCGGTCGGCCACCGGCCCACAGGCCAGGTGGAAGAGGGCGAACCCGGTCAGGTAGGCGCTCATGGTCAGGTGCATGGCACCGACCGTGCTGTCCAGTGCCTCCGTCATGACGGGCATGGCCGGCAGGTACATATCGACGCTGAGGGGGCCAAGCGCTACCAGGGCGGCAAGCAGGGCCAACAGCCAGGGTGAATCCGGAGTGAGGTGTCGAATGGCTGGCGCTGATGATCGATTCATGGGCGGGCAAGGCTATCCCAGGGCCCGGCCCAAGGCAAAGCGATCAGTTCTCGAACTTGAGAACCGTCTTCCACCACAGTCCCGGGAACAGGGCCCGCCAGAGATAAAGCAGCCTGGCCTCGCCCGGGTAGATGATATCGCGGTCCTTGTGCACACCTTTTTCGATGGCATCCACGATCTTTTCCGGATCCGACAGCCGGCCCGACTTCTTGGACTCGAGGATGCTCCCGGGCGCGTCGGTCGCCAGTGTCTGGTCCACAAGCGGCGTATTCACCGCCGGTGGACAGACCAGGTGTACGCGCACACCCGAGCCCTTCAGCTCATTCTGCAGCACTTCGACATAGGCATTCACCGCGGCCTTGGTGGTACAGTAGGCCCCCATCTTGGGTACCAGCGCAATGCCGGCGATGGAGCCAAAGGCGATGATGCGTCCGGATTTGCGTTCCAGCATGGCCGGCAGAACAGCCTTTATCATGTAGGTCGTGCCGAAATAATTGATGCGGAACAGGCGCTCCATACTTTCGTGAGTCTCGTCAGTCAGCCGGCGGGCGGGCATGAGCGCCGCCGCGTGCACCAGGGTGTCGATGGGGCCGAGCTGTTCGGTCACCTCCTGGACCCTGCGCTCTACCTCCTCCGGGTTGGAGATGTCACAGCGGATCGGGGTGATGGACTCGAACGCCGCTGCCGTCTCCTCCAGGCCCTGCTCATTGAGATCGAAAATGGCCACCCGGGTGCCCTGCCGGGCAAGTCGCTGAGCCGTAATCCTGCCCATACCACTGGCACCACCGGTAACCAGTGCCACCTCGCTCTTTATCCCTGCCACACGATGCTCCTGTCCCGAGTTATCACTTGATCAGGGCATAGTGGGTTCAGTGGCGACGCTCCGCAAGCCCCGATCCGGCCACCGGGCAATGACCATTTTTAATAGGCAGGGCACCGGGTCAAGGAACGGTTTGTGAATCAGGACTATTAATCTCTGTGGTCTGGGCCGATAGTTGGTGCTTACAAACTTGTCTGGTCGCTGATGTGGTCCAGTGGCAGCTCCGTGCGCAGGACCACCCGGCGCAACTCGAAGCTGGAGTGAACCCCGGTCACCCCGGGAATGCGGGTCAGTTTTCCGAGGAGGAACTTCTCGTAATACTCCATGTCCGGCACCACGGCCTTGAGTAAGTAGTCACTACTCTGCCCGGTCACGACCGAACACTCCATGACTTCTGGATACTCCAGGACCTCGGCCTCGAAGGCATCGAAGCGGTCCGGGGTGTGGCGGTCCATGCTGATCCCGATGAAGGCGGTCAACTTGAGGCCGAGCATGGACTGGTTGAGCAGGGTAACGTGACCGCGGATGAGCCCGGATTCCTCAAGTCGTTTGACGCGCCTCGAGCAGGGGGTGGGGGAGAGACCCACCGCTTCAGCCAGCTCCAGGTTACTCATGCGGTCGTTGCGTTGCAGAAAGTGGAGAATCCTCCGGTCGGTGCGATCGAGTTTCATGGTGGCTGCTCCATGGGTTTCTATTGATGCCAGGCCCGCTAAAAAGAGGGATCAAGGCTCTGAAACAGGATTTTATTAGGGATATATTGCACAATCTAGGACATCCGCGCCCATATTTGCAAGTTTTCGCTCACGGGCGCCGACTATAATACATATCCGGCTGAGTGATCACCTGTTGTCGCAGGCAGTGGCGAACTACCCGTCGGCCACATGCCTCGCACTGCGCCCCACAAGGGTTGGTGCCCCGGAGCCCGGATAGCCGGACCCGGACAGGTGAGCAGCCCCCTAAACGCTGAACTGGTAAACAAAGATGAGTAGTTACGATCACCGCAAGTACAAGGCCTTTTCCCCGATACAGATGACCGGGCGGCGCTGGCCCGACCGCACGATCGAGCGGGCGCCCCTGTGGTGCAGCGTGGACCTGCGCGACGGTAACCAGGCGTTGATCGAGCCGATGACGGCCCGCCAGAAACTGCGCTTGTGGGACCAGCTGGTCAAGATCGGCTTCAAGGAGATCGAAGTGGGTTTTCCCTCGGCCTCCGGACACGATTATGACTTCGTGCGCGAGCTCATCGACAACGACCGCATTCCCGATGACGTGACCATTCAGGTGCTGACCCAGGCGCGGCCGGAGCTGATCGAGAAGACATTTGCGGCACTCGAGGGTGTGCGGCGGGCGGTGGTTCACGTCTACAACTCCACGTCTACGGTACAGCGGGAGCAGGTATTTGGCCTGGACCGCAGCGGTATCGTCGATATCGCCGTCAAAGGTGCGGAACTGGTCAAGGAGTGTGCGTCCAGGCACCCGGGGACGGAGTGGGTCTTCGAGTATTCCCCGGAGAGTTTCACAGGTACCGAGCTGGACTTCGCGGTGGAGGTTTGCGATGCGGTCAATGCCGTCTGGCAGCCGACGCCCGAGAAGCCCGTGATCATCAACCTGCCGGCCACCGTGGAGATGGCCATGCCCAATATCTATGCCGACCAGATCGAGTGGTTCTGCTCGCGTGTCGCCAACAGGGAAAGTTTGCTGATCTCGGTCCACACCCATAATGACCGCGGCTGCGCGGTGGCTGCGGCTGAGCTGGCGGTGCTGGCCGGGGCCGACCGGGTAGAGGGCACCCTGATGGGCAACGGAGAGCGTACCGGCAATATGGACGTGGTCACCATGGCCATGAACCTTTACAGCCAGGGGGTGGATCCGCGTCTGGACCTGAGCCGGATGGACGAAATCATCCAGACGGTCAAGGAGTGCACCCAGCTCCCGGTGCATCCGCGCCATCCCTATGCGGGAGAGCTGGTATTCACGGCCTTCTCCGGCAGCCACCAGGATGCCATCAAGAAGTGTCTCGCCAGGCGCGATGACCGGGAGCCCTGGGAGGTGGCCTACCTGCCCATCGACCCGGCCGATATCGGTCGCTCCTACCAGGAAGTCATTCGTATCAACAGCCAGTCCGGCAAGGGTGGTATCGCCTATGTTCTGGAGCGGGACTACGGCCTGGAGCTGCCGCGCTGGTTGCAGATCGATTTCAGTTCCGCCGTGCAGGCCTATGCGGAGGAGCGGGAAACCGAAGTGGGCTCCGCGGAAATCTACGAATTGTTCCAGCAGACCTATCTCGATGGCGCCGGCCGTTGGAAGATGGGCAAGTATCAGGTCAATCGCGAGCGGGGTGTCGACCAGTTGCGCGCCGAACTGGTCCAGGACGGCGCACGGCATACGCTGGCGGGCTCGGGCAACGGCGTGGTGGCCTCGTTTGTCGATGCCATGCAACGGTATACGGGCAAACAGATCGTACTGGTGGAGTACAGCGAGCACGCCCTCAGCCACAGCGCGGATGCCGAGGCGGTCTGCTATATCCAGCTGAACATCGATGGCGACCGGTACTGCGGCGTCGGCCGAAGCCATGACATCATCCAGGCTTCCCTGGATGGCATCCTCGGCGCCATCAACAAGGCGCACATCGGCGACCAGAACGCGGCTGCCTGACGGTCGGCCGCAGTTCCGACGGCGATCGACCGTCGTGGTGAACGTTCGCCCGGTTGCCCTGCTGGCGGCGCTCCTTCCCTTTCTCGCTGTCCACGCGACTTACCTGCTGGCCGCTGCCCATGGCCAGGTGGAGTGGTGCTTCCCCTATGTGGACAGCTGCGCTTCCATCAGTGCCACCGGGCGCCAGCCCCCTGCCAGCTACCTGTTCCGTGCCACCATGCTGCCGACGGCCGTGATCCTGGGGGCCTACTGGTGGCTGAATCACCTATGGTTGGGGGAACTCCGGCGGCGCGTGGGGGACGCGCGCCGCGCCGCCAACGACTGGATGCTCGCCCTGGGCCTGCTGGCCTGCGTCGGGCTTATTCTCTATGTCACCGTCCTGGGAGAGGCGGGCAGTGCCTGGGCGAGACAGCGCCGGATCGGGGCGGTGCTGTTTTTCTCTTTCACCTATGTTGCACAGCTTTTGTTCCTGTTTCAGTTGCGCCGACTGCGGGGGCAACTGCCGGCCGTACCCGGGCCTCTGCTCCGCGCCATGTGGATGTTGTGCTTCACCCTGCTGGCAATCGGGGTGCTGACGGTGATCCTGCAGGCCTGGGACAAGGCCTGGTATATCACCGTCGAGGATGCCTTCGAGTGGGTTCTGGCCCTGATGCTGCAAGTCAATTTTCTGCTGGGCTATGTGGTCTGGCGGCACGCGGGATGGTACCTGGAGACCAGGGTGCCCTGAAACGGAACCGGCTTTCCCGGCGGGTTTTGTCATCCGGTGTAATTCGCCGGGCCGTTGTGTTACAAATCCGGTTATCACAGAGCGTGGCAGCAGCTGCCCGATGACTTACGCCGCAGGTAACGAACCCATCCACATCGCATCGCGCTGGCAGAGGCTCAGCCGGCATTTTACCGACGCCTTCTCCGGGGAGTTCGCTTACCGGCGCCGCGCCTATGATGCAGAGCGACTGGATGCGTTGATAGAGAAGCGCCAGCGGGATGCCTATCGCTATATCCTGTTGCTTCTGAGTGCTGTATTGGTGCCGGTGACGGCACACAATCTCTACGCCGGCTTCCCGCTGCCCTCTGCGGCAGGACTGCTGCTGACCGGTGTTGTTATCGCCAATATCGGGCTCCTCAGTCGTAATCGCGAGGCGTTCCTCACGCCTCCGCTGGTAATGGTGATGAGCATGGCGCTGGTGGTGCTGCTCATGATCACCGGCCAGGCTTACAGTCTGTACTGGCTCTACCCGCTGCTGGTCGCCCTGCCGGTCCTGTTGCGGGTACGCTGGTCCCTCTGGGTCGGCATCGCCTGCGGGTTTGTCGTGGTCCCCCTGGTATTCGCCCAGTTCCAGCCGCTCATGGCAACGGTGATCAGCATCAGCATGGTGCTGACCTGGCTGGTGAGCGCCTGGCTCGTGTTCGCCGTCTCCGAACAGTCCAGGCGCCTGAGGGATATGGCGATCACCGATCCGCTGACCGGGGCTTTCAATCGCCGCTATTTCGAACTGCAGGCAAACCAGGTGCGGGAGAGCTGGTTGCGCAGCAGTCGGCCGGCCACCCTGTTGCTGATCGACATCGACTTTTTCAAGCGCATCAATGACCGTTTCGGTCACGCCCAGGGCGATGCCGCGATCAAGGGGCTGGTTGCAGTGATCTCCGGGAGAATTCGCAGCGTAGATACCCTCTACCGATTCGGCGGAGAGGAATTTGTCGTGCTGTTGAGCGATACTGACCTCGAAGCCGGAGTGAAGGTCGCGGAAGTATTGCGCTCCCTGGTCAACGAGGCCGCTATCTTGCCGAAGGGAAACATGACGGTCAGCATCGGCGTTTGCGATGTGTCGGGTGCAGACGGTCTGGATCACTGGCTGAAGCTGGCTGACGGAGCGCTCTACCTGGCCAAGAGAAGTGGCCGCAACCGCGTCGAAGTGGCTGTTCCCGAGGGGGTTTCCCATGAAGCCATTGCCAAGTCTGTCCCTGACTGGCGTTGAACGCCCGGTGTGGTCGCCGGCAGGTCTGATGTCCCGGCTGGTCCTGGTGATCGCCCTTGCACTGCTGGGCGCCTGCAGCAGCACCACCTTTATTTACAACCGGCTCGATATGATCATTCCCTGGTATGTAGGGAGCTATGTCGATCTGGACCGGGAGCAGAAAGGGTACCTGGATACGTTGCTGGAACCCTTTCTGGTGTGGCACCGTCGGGAGGAGCTGCCCAGTTATGTGCTCATTATCGACGACCTGGAGTCCCGCCTGGACCGGGATGTAACGGCTGACGACGTGGCCGCTATCTCGGCCCGGTTCGAGGCTGCCTGGTTTCGCCTGGAGGCCCGCGGACTGGACTGGCTGTTGCAACTGGGAGAACGCCTCTCCGATGAGCAGATGGCGGAGTTCCGGGAGTCCCTCCGGGACAAGCAGCAGGACTATGAGAAAAAGTACCTCGGGAGAACGGACGAAAAATTCCGCGACGAGAGCTATGACAGCTTCAGGGACAGCCTGCAGGACTATATGGGCCGACTGAACGGGGAGCAGCGCGAGCGTTTGCGCCAGGCCAGTGAAACGCTGTTACGCTCGGACGGCGTGTGGCTGGAAGAGCGCGAAGTCTGGCTGGATCGCCTCGATATTACCCTGCAGAGAGCACCGGGATGGCAGCAGGCTATCCGGGATGATCTCGCCCGTCGCGATGAAACGGTGTCCCCTCGCTACCGGGAAGTGTATAGCCACAACCTCGAGGTGATACATCTGGCTATCGCCGATGTGCTGAGCAGCCGCAGCGACAGGCAGGATCGTCGCCTTCGCTCGAAACTTCGCAACCTCAGGGAGGATCTGCAGAACCTGATCGGGCGGGATCCCTGAGCCGGATTGAGGCTGCTTCAAAGGCGGTTGCGGCTTCGAGCCTGGTGAGGCTGACGCCGAACCACTTCACCCGTTTTCTGATGCGCAAACCGGCGCTATACCGGCCTGAGCTTTGCAGAGGTGCATTTTACGCATCTTGCCCTCATGACATTGACGTCCGACAACACCGCCATACACAAGCTGGGAGCAAGACGCTGGAAGTGGCTGTACAAGATCGGCAGCGATTATACAGGGCTGATTTGTTCCGGCTTCCGCCGCTCAGGGGCTGCTATCCTTGAACGCAGAGTACGAATTCTATCCTGTTATTTCGCGGCAGTGGTATGCTGCAGGCAGTAGTGGATCCAGCGATAATCTCGCTCTAGTGGTAGTTTATTTCTCTCTGGCAAGTCATACAGGATGCTTGATGTGAATTGGGAAGCAATAGGAGCAGTCGGGGAAATCATCGGCGCCCTGGCAGTAGTCATTTCACTTCTATACCTGGCCGCGCAAATACGTGCTCAAAATGCGCAAGCCAAACTTGCCGCACTGCATGAAATGTCCAATAGATTTCGAGAAGTAACCAATCTTTTTGCCAGCGATGATATTGCGGACATTTTTGTCCGCGCCAACGATGACTTTGGTGCCATATCTGACGCCGAATCAGTTCGCCTGATCGTGTTAACCACCAATCTGTTTCGCGCCTGGGAGGAGGCCTTTCTGGAGAAGAGGGACGGCTACCTGGAGCCGGAAGTTTTTGAGGCGTTATCGCGTGATTACACTCAACCCATGGGGGCAGCCAGTTTTAGGCACATATGGAAATTACGCAAACAGAACTACGATCCCGATTTTCAGGAATATGTGGATAAGCTGGGAATGCGGGATTACATCGTGCGATGACCCCCGTCGATTATTGTATTTTTTTGAGTGTCCCTGGGGGAGTGCAATGTCCGCAGACTATCTGAAGTCGCTGGCACGTGTGGGCCCCGATTGTGGTGTCGACCGACTTCACCCTGAAGTCGGTGTATTCTGCCTCCGCTAATCCAGCAGGGAGAGGTCGCGCACCGCGCCCCTGTCGGCGCTGCTTGCCATTTTGGCATATACCTTGAGCGCCGCGCTTACCTTGCGGGGTCGTGGCTGCGCCGGTTGCCAGGCCATGTCTCCCAGGGCCTCCATGGCGCTCCTGCGCCTGGCAAGTTCCTCGTCGCTGAGAGCCACATTGATGCTGCGGTTGGGAATATCGATGTCGATGATGTCGCCGTTCTCCACCAGGCCGATAGCCCCGCCTGCCGCCGCTTCCGGGGACGCATGGCCGATGGAGAGGCCGGAGGTGCCGCCGGAGAAACGACCGTCTGTCAGCAGGGCGCAGGCCTTGCCCAGCCCTTTGGACTTGATGTAGCTGGTGGGGTAGAGCATCTCCTGCATGCCGGGCCCGCCCCGGGGTCCCTCGTACCGCACGATAACCACGTCGCCCGGTTGGACCCGATCCTCGAGAATATCCTGGACCGCGCCCTCCTGGCTTTCACAGACATGGGCGGGGCCGGAAAAGACCAGGATGCTTTCGTCCACACCGGACGTCTTTACCACACAGCCATCCTCGGCAATGTTGCCGAAAAGTACTGCAAGCCCCCCTTCGGTTGAGTAGGCGTGCTCGAGGGAGCGGATACAGCCCGATCTGCGGTCGCTGTCCAGGCTGGGCCAGCGGGTCTCCTGGCTGAAGGCCGTCTGGGTGGGAATGCCGGCGGGGCCTGCGCTGAAGAATTTGCGCACTTCCGCGTCGTCCGTGCGCACGATATCCCACCGGTCCAGCGCCTCCCCCAGCGTCGGGCTGTGCACGGTGGCGCAGTCGGTATGCAATAGCCCCGCCCGGTCCAGTTCACCAAGAATGCCCATGATGCCGCCGGCCCGGTGCACGTCTTCCATATGATAGAGAGGTGTGTTGGGAGCCACCTTGCACAGCTGGGGAATCCTGCGGGACAGGCGGTCGATGTCGGCCATGGTGAAATCCAGCTCGGCCTCCTGTGCGGCGGCCAGCAGGTGGAGAATGGTGTTGGTGGAGCCGCCCATCGCGATATCGAGGCTCATGGCATTTTCGAAGGCCTGGAAATTACCGACATTGCGCGGCAGCACGGAGTTATCGTCCTGTTCGTAGTAGCGTTTGCAGAGCTCCACGATCAGCCGGCCGGCGCGCAGGAACAGCTGCTCCCTATCGGCGTGGGTGGCCAGAGTGGAGCCGTTTCCAGGGAGGCTCAGTCCCAGGGCCTCGGTCAGGCAGTTCATGGAGTTGGCAGTAAACATGCCGGAGCAGGAGCCGCAGGTGGGGCAGGCGGAGCGCTCGTATTCCGCGACCATCTCGTCGCTGGCGGAGTCGTCCACCGCAATCACCATGGCGTCCACCAGGTCCAGCTTGTGGTCGGACAGTTTCGTCTTGCCTGCCTCCATGGGCCCGCCCGAGACGAAAACCGCCGGTATGTTGAGCCGCATGGCGGCGTTCAGCATCCCGGGGGTGATCTTGTCGCAATTGGAGATGCAGACCATGGCGTCGGCACAGTGGGCGTTGACCATGTACTCCACCGAGTCGGAGATGATGTCCCGGGAGGGCAGGCTGTAGAGCATGCCGTCATGACCCATGGCGATGCCGTCATCCACGGCGATGGTGTTGAACTCCTTGGCCACGCCGCCCGCCGCCTCGATTTCGCGGGCCACCAGCTGCCCCAGGTCCTTCAGGTGGACATGACCCGGCACAAACTGGGTAAAGGAGTTGACCACCGCGATGATCGGCTTCTGGAAGTCGTCGTCCTTCATGCCGGTCGCACGCCATAACGCGCGGGCACCGGCCATATTGCGGCCATGTGTTGAGGTCTTGGAGCGGTATTCGGGCATGGGAGGGTTCCGTGCGGGGTGTCAGATCAATCGGGCAGCGCAGAATAGCAAAAAACCGGACAATTTGTACCTCCTGACGGCTCCGCCCCGGATTGATGTCCCGCCGGCCTGCGTGAACCTGGCGCGCAGCGTCCGTTAGGCCTGGGCGGCGCAGGGATGGCACCGTGGCAGCTACCAGTAAATGCGTAACCCGGTGGAGATGCCCCAGCCATCGTGTTTGCCACCGTCAACCGCGGTGTCGTCCATGGTGGCGTACTCCAGGCCGGTCTGCCATTTGAGTTTGTGGCCGTAGAAAAAGACATTCAGACCGCCGTAGATCTCCTCGTACTCGTCCCCCCGGCCGACGGTGACTTCGCCGTGGTAGCGGCCCAGGCGAACGCCATTGGGATCATCGCTTTCGATGTAGGTGTAGCGTGCGACCCACTGGATCATGTCGCTGCTGTTGTAGAAGGGCATCAGGCTGATCCCCCAGACATCGCTCTGCTCGAAATAGCCGTCTCCGGCCGATAGATCCGTCCACAGGCCCCACGAGCCCTTCTCCCACTGACTGATCAGGGAAACGACGTTGGAGAAGTCGCGGGTGTTGTTGTCGATATCCTTGTCGTTATGGACGTAGTCGAGTCGCACGACGGCCTTGTCCATGTCGAGGTTCCCGGCCCAGTCGTATCCCAGTGAGACCAGGGTGAAATAGCTGGCGTCGAAGGAGCTGAACTCCTCGTCGCCGTCGGTGGAGAAAATTCCCGCCTTGTAGGACCAGCGTTCGTCGACCGTTCCCGCCAGACTGATCCCGGTGAAGTATTCTGCGGTGAACCACAGGTTGTTGGTCAGGTTGCTGCGCTGCAGGGTTAGCAGTTTCTTGGAGGAGGTGGCGCCGTCCAGGGTAAAGCCGGCTGAGTGCTTGAGTATGCGCAGGTCCCGCGACTCGTCGGGCTGCCAGCCGATATAGGCATCGGTGAGGCGGGTATACCAGTCGCCGAAGGATTCGTTGAGATCGAAGTCCCCTTCCAGTTGCGCCACCCAGTCGCCGGCGAAGTCCGCCTTGAATCCGAAACGGAACCGGCGCCAGGTTGAATCATCGAACTCTCCCTCCTGGTCGGCGTCGAAATACATGGCGTCTGCCTGCAGCCTTCCGCTCAGGGCGATTCTGCGCACCAGGCCCTCATCGGCATTCTGGTAGAGGGTGGCGTGGCGCCAGACCCGGTCGTAGCCGGACTCCTCATCAGCCAGTGCGCAGCCGGCGCTTGCCATAACGACTGCGGTCGCCGACCGGATGAATATGCTCCTGAACTCAGCGCGTGATGGCATGACGTATTGTCCAGTGTCGGTTAAGTACCGCTCACAACTTCTTGAAGAAGACCTTCGAGCTGCGCTGCAGATTGTAGAGTGATTGTTTCATCCCGGGCAGCGCATCCCGCGAGGCTTCGACAAAGCCCTGCTCGATAAACCAGTGTGCGGTCTGGGTCGTCAGTACGAATACCCGGTCCAGGCCCAGGCGGCGTGCCTCCAGTTCGAGCTCGCGCAGCAGGCGTTGGCCGCGCTGGCCGCCGCGATAGTCGGGGTGGGTGACGATACAGGCGACCTCGCCGCAGCCGTCCTCAGGGAAGGGATACAACGCCGCGCAGGCAATGATGCGCCCGTCCCGCTCCAGTAACCTGAATTGACCGATCTCGGTCTCCAGCAGTTCCCGGGAGCGCTTCAGCAGGATGCCCTGGTGCTCCAGCGGCTCAATCAGCTCCAGAATACCCCCCACGTCGTCGATATCGGCAGCCCGGGCCTGCTCGTAGTCGTCCTTCGCCACCAGCGTGCCGCTGCCGTCGTGGGTAAAGAGTTCCTCGAGCAGTGCGCAGTCATCGGCGTAGCTGATGATCTGGCAGCGGGGAACACCGGCCCTGCAGGCCATCCTGGCCGTCTGCAACAGGGCGGACTGTTCCGGGTCCGCGACCTCGAGGCTGCCGATTCCGCCGACGGCACACTGGCGAATCAACTCGCCGTCTGCCCCGGAGATACCCGGGGCACGGCCGAACAGCAGCAGTTTGTCGGCGCCTATCTCGGCAGCACATTCCACGGCGATATCTTCCAGGGAGAGATTGAAGATCTCCCCGGTGGGCGAATAGCCCAGAGGCGAGAGGAGCACGATGGAGCCGTCGCGCAACTGGCGATGGATTCCGTCGCTGTCGATCCGGCGCACTCTCCCGGTATGCTGGTAATCGACCCCGTCGACCACGCCGAGGGGGCGTGCGGTCACGAAATTGCCGGAGCACACCCGCATGCGTGAGCCCTGCATGGGGGAGTTGGGCAGCCCCATGGAGAGCAGCGCTTCGATCTGGGCCCGCAGGGATCCGGCGGCGTCCTTGACGTGCTCCATGGCCGCCGTGTCGGTGATGCGCATGTCATCGTGCAGCGCACTGTCCAGGCCGGCCCGCTGCAACCGCTGGGTAATCTGCGGTCGGGAGCCGTGGATCAGCACCAGCCGCACGCCCAGGCTGTTGAGCAGGGCGATATCGTGAATGATGTTGGGAAAGTTTGCGTGTTGCGCCGCTTCACCGGCCAGCATCAATACGAAGGTCTTCCCCCGGTGCGCATTGATGTAGGGTGCGGTATTCCTGAACCAGCGGATGTGGGCCCGGCCCGGCGTGGTCACTACTTGCTCCAACCTATTGATAAACGGAAAGTTATCAAGGTTACCGAAACTGCCGGGGATTACCTAATGGCAATATTCCACAGTTGTGCCTGTCGGGTCACAGGCAGTAGTGTTCGATGCATCGGCTGAGCAGTTCGATACAGGGCTGAATCTGTTCCAGCTCGAGGTATTCGTCAGGCTGGTGGGCCCGGTCGATGGAGCCCGGGCCCATCACGATGGTCTCCATACCCAGCTCCTGCAGAAAAGGCGCTTCGGTGGCAAAGGCCACCGCCTCTGCACGGTGGCCGGAGAGCTTTTCCGCAATCCTCACGAGTTCACTGTCGGCGGCCTGCTCAAAGGGTTCCACGCTGGGGATCAGGGGAGCCAGCCGGATATCCAGCTGGTGCGCTGCGCCGATGCGTGAGACACGCCCGGCGATTTCCTCCCGTACCGCTTCACTGAAGTTGCCCGGGGTCAGTCTCAGGTCGAAATGCAGTTCCGCCCGGCCGCAGATGCGGTTGGGGCTGTCGCCGCCGTGGATACAGCCCAGGTTCAGGGTCGGCCAGGCGACCTTGAAGAAGTCGTTGCGGTAGCGCTCCTGCAGGCTCTGCCGGTACGCCATCAGGTCGCCCATGACCGCGTGCATGCCCTCCAGTGCACTGTTGCCCAGGTGGGGATCCGATGAATGCCCCGCGCGGCCCGTCACCCGCACCGATTCCATCATGATGCCCTTGTGCATCCGCACCGGCACCAGCGAGGTCGGTTCGCCGATGACGGCCGCCCGGGCTCTGGGTCTGCCTGCAGCTGCGAGGGCCCGGGCGCCGCTCATCGAGCTCTCCTCATCAGCGGTGGCGAGCAGAATCAGTGGCTGTTTCAGGGGCGTATCCAGGTATCTGCTGGCGGCGGCGATAGCGATCGGGAAGAAGCCCTTCATATCGGTGCTGCCCAGCCCGTAAAGGCGATTGTCACGTTCGCTCAGGCCGAGGGGGTCACTCTGCCAGCGGTCCTCGTCGAAGGGCACGGTATCGCTGTGTCCCGCCAGTACCAGGCCGCCGGGTCCGCTGCCGAGGGTGGCGATCAGGTTGGCCTTGGCGCCATTGGGTTGCACGTCCATGATCTCGGTGGCGAAGCCCATCCCTGACAGCCAGCTTTCCAGGAGCTCGATGACGCCGCGATTGCCCTGGTCCCAGTGCGGATCCGTAGAGCTCACAGACGGTGTCGCCACCAGCTGCCTCAGCTGGTCCAGAATGACTTTGTGGGGTTGGGCCATACTGACTCCGCCGGGGTCGGCCCGGGTACCGATAACCCGTCCACCTGTGGAGGGTCCATGCTGTCAGTCTAGACAAGGGCCGGGTACTAGCCAAGTAGCGCAGCCCGCGCGCGCTAAAATACCTGCCCGTGTGGTAGCATCCGGTCATTCGGTTTGCGGTCTGGCGCTGGGGAACGGACACGATAATGGCGAGCAATTTTGGCGAGCAGGTGATGGAACACCGCCTCAACCTGTCCACACTGGCACGGGAGCTGTTTGCAGACGGCAGGCTTTCTGCGGAGGATCACACCAGGGTCAGCCAGTCCACCCTGGTCAAGGTTCACCCCCTGGTGTTTCTTGCCGAGCAGAATCTGGCGGACCCGGCCCGGCCGGGGCGGACCCTGGACATGGACAACCTGCTGGTGTGGCTGGGCAAGCGGGTCGGCCAGGAGGTCTACGAGATCGATCCCCTGAAGATCAATGTCACGGCCGTGGCCGAGGTGATGTCACGGGCGTTTGCCGAGCGCCACCGGATCCTGGCGGTCGAAGTGAACGACGAGGACGTGGTGATCGCCAGCGGGGAACCGCATATCCACTCCTGGGAAGGCAACCTGGAGCACGTGCTGCGCAAGCCCATCCGTCGTGTACTGGCGGACCCCAGGGACATCGCCCGCCACACGGCGGAGTTCTATACCATGGCGGGCTCCGTCCGCGGCGCCCGGGGGTCTGACCGGGCGCAAACCGGCATCGGTGTCACCAACCTTGAGCAGATGCTGGAACTGGGCTCCATGAAAGAGCCGGACGCCAATGACCAGCACATCGTCAACATCGTGGACTGGTTGCTGCAATACGCCTTCGACCAGCGCGCCAGTGATATTCACGTGGAACCGCGCAGGGAGGTGGGTCACGTGCGCTTCCGTATCGATGGCGTCCTGCACAGCGTTTACGAGTTACCGCAACAGGTCTGCTCGGCTGTCACCAGCCGTATCAAGATCCTGGGGCGTATGGACGTGGCGGAGAAACGCCGGCCCCAGGATGGCCGGCTGAAGACGCGCACACCGACGGGTAACGAGGTGGAGTTGCGACTGGCCACGCTGCCCACGGCCTTCGGTGAAAAGCTGGTGATGCGCATTTTCGATCCGGATGTGCTGCAGAAAAGTTTCGGGGAACTGGGGCTGGCAGAGGACGACCTGAAACGCTGGCACGAGATGACCGGGACCGGCAACGGCATCGTGCTGGTCACGGGGCCCACCGGCTCCGGCAAGACCACCACGCTCTACTCGACCCTGCGCCAGCTGGCAACTTCGGAAGTCAATGTATGCACCATCGAGGACCCCATCGAGATGGTGGAGGGTGCCTTCAACCAGATGCAGGTCAACCACTCCATCGACCTGGATTTTTCCTCGGGGGTGCGCGCGCTCATGCGGCAGGACCCGGATATCATCATGGTGGGGGAGATCCGCGACCTGGAGACGGCCAATATGGCGGTGCAGGCAGCGCTGACAGGCCACCTGGTCCTGTCTACCCTGCACACCAATGATTCGCCCTCCTCGATCTCCCGCCTGCTGGAGCTGGGAGTCCCCGCCTACCTGATCAAGGCCACCGTGCGCGGCATCATGTCCCAGCGCCTGGTGCGCATCCTGTGCCCCCACTGCAAGGTCATGACGGCGACGGACCTGGATGCGTGGCAGCAGCTGACCCAGCCATGGCGGGTAGAACCCCCCGCGGAAATCGCCCGCCCGGTGGGTTGCCGGGAGTGTCGCAACACCGGCTATACCGGGCGCAGGGGCATCTACGAAGTCCTGGTGAACAGTCCTGCCGTGCAGGCGCAGATCACACCCAGCCTGGAGACAGCCACCCTGCGCAAGACGGCCATGGGGGAGGGCATGCACACCCTGCGTCTCAGCGGCGCCCGTCGCGTGGCCCGTGGCGAAACCACCGTTGAAGAAGTCATGCGGGTGGCCCCCGTGCTGGATGCCTGACCCCGCGTTGTCCTGCCTGAAGAAATGCCTATGAATCAGACACAGCAAAACCTGCCCGCAGCACTGGCCGGCGTCGCTGACGATGCCTGGACCGCCATCCTGGAGCGGGCGGGAGAGCCCCTGGCCGCCGAGCTGCGCGCAGAGTTCGAAGCCGGCGCAGTGGCCGCTCAGCGCGCCCGGGTGCTGGCCTGCAGCCCGTTTGTTGCCGAACTGACGCGGCGCAAACCGGGGCTGCTGCTGGCTCTGCAGCGCAGCGGTCAACTGCAGGGGTCGCTGCCGGAAGATGCTTTTCTCAGTGAACTGCGGCAACAGCTGGCGGAGGAGGGGGCAGAGCTGGAGGTCGTGCTCCGGCGCTTTCGCCAGTGGCACATGCTGCGCATCGTGTGGCGTGATTTCTGCCGACTGGCCGACACGCTGGAGACGGTGCGCGATACTTCCCTGTTGGCCGAAGCCTGCATCGCGGAAGCGCTGGCCTACCATCAGGACGCCCTGGCGCAGCGTTTTGGCGTGCCGCGTGGTCGCGACAGCGGTGAACCCCAGCAGCTCATCGTGCTGGCGATGGGCAAACTGGGGGCCCGGGAGCTCAACGTCTCTTCCGATATAGATCTCATTTTCGCCTACCCGGAGTCCGGCAGCACGGACGGTGAGTCCAAACAGCTCAGCAACGAGGAGTTTTTCACCCGGGTGGGCCGGGGCGTGATCAGTGCGCTCGACCAGGTCACACCGGAGGGGTTTGTCTTCCGGGTGGATATGCGCCTGAGACCCTATGGCGAGAGCGGCGCCCTGGTGCATAACTTTGCTGCCCTGGAGGAGTACTACCAGGACCAGGGCCGGGACTGGGAGCGCTACGCGCTGATCAAGGCCCGTCCGGTGACGGGCGATCCCGCCAGGGCGGCGGAGCTGGTGGCTGCCCTGCGCCCCTTTGTCTACCGGCGCTATGTGGACTTCGGCGTGATCGAAAGCCTGCGGGGCATGAAGCAGATGATCACCCAGGAGGTACGGCGGCGGGGCCTGCAGGACAATGTGAAGCTGGGACACGGGGGCATCCGCGAGGTGGAGTTTATCGCCCAGTGCTTCCAGCTGATCCGCGGTGGTCGCGACCTCGGGCTGCAGCAGCGCGAGCTGCTGGCGGTGCTGGAGGAGTGTGCCGCACTGGGCTGCCTGCCCGCAGAGGCCGTGACGGAGCTGCGCCATGCCTACCTGTTCCTGCGCGACAGCGAGCATGCGATCCAGGGCTACCAGGACAAACAGACCCAGGCCCTGCCACAAGACGGGCTGGCCCGTGTGGCGATGGCGACGGTCATGGGTTTTGACAGCTGGGAGCTGTACCTGGCAGCCCTGGACCAGCATCGCACCCGGGTGTCAGCCCATTTCGACGGACTGATTGCCGCCCCGGAAGAAGAGGCGGCGGAGGACCATGAAGAGGCGGGGCTGTGGGGCAGGAGCCTGTCGGCAGATGCCCTGGAGGCGCTGGGCTACCGCTCCGCGCCGGAGTCACTGCAGCGGTTGCAGGATCTGCAGCAGAGCTCACGGGTGATGACCCTGCAGGTCGAGGGCAAGGAGCGCCTGGAGCAGTTCATGCCCCAGCTGCTGCGGGCCTGTGCCGAGGTCGACGAACCCGACCTCGCCCTGGAGCGCCTGCTTCCCCTGGTCGTTGCGGTGGTGAGGCGCAGCGCTTATCTGGTGTTGCTTCTGGAAAACCCGGCGGCCCTGCACGAACTGGTCGTGCTCTGCGCAGCCAGTCCCTGGATAGCCGGGCAGATGGCCCAGCACCCGGTATTGCTGGACGAACTGCTGGACCGGTCCAGTCTCTATACGGCACCGGACAAGGCGCTGTTGCAGGATGAGCTCCGCCAGCAGGTGGCGCGGCTGGCAACCGATGATCTGGAAGCCCAGATGGAAGCCCTGCGCTACTTCAAGGCGTCCCATGTATTGCGGGTCGCCGCCAGTGAGCTATCCGGGCGGCTCCCGGTGATGAAGGTCAGCGACAAGCTGACATGGATCGCCGAGGTGATCCTGGAGCAGGTGCTGGCGGTCGCCTGGGCCGACCTGACCAGGAAGTACGGTGAACCGCAACGGGAGGGTGATGGCTATGGCTTCGCTATTTTCGGTTACGGCAAACTCGGCGGGCTCGAGCTGGGCTATGGCTCTGACCTGGACCTGGTATTTGTCAGTGACGCAGCGCCACAGGGTGTGACTGATGGCGAACGCAGCCTGGACAACACGGTTTTTTACACCCGCCTCGGCCAGCGCATCATCCACATCTTCGATACCCGCATGTCCATGGGGCAACTGTACGAAGTGGACATGCGACTGCGCCCCTCGGGGGAGTCAGGCATGCTGGTCACGACGGCCCGTGGCTTCAGCAGCTACCAGGAGGAATCTGCCTGGACCTGGGAACACCAGGCCCTGGTGCGGGCGCGCTTCGTTGCGGGCGACCCTGCCGTGGCGGAAAAGGTGGATTCGGTACGCCACGATATCCTGGCCCAGCGGCGGGATGAGGCGGAGCTGGCCGTGGAAGTGCAGAAGATGCGCCGCCGCATGCGTGAGCACTTACTATCGGGCGAGGAGTCCAGTGGCAAGGCCTTTAACCTGAAACAGAGTCCCGGTGGAATTGTGGACATCGAATTCATGGTGCAGTTTGCGGTGCTGGCCTGGTCCCACCGGGTCCCCGAGCTGACCCATTGGTCGGATAACGTACGTATTCTGGAGGTGCTGGGGCGCGAGGGCCTGTTCGAGCAGGAGGAGTGCGACACACTCACCGAGGCCTACCTGGCCTACCGCTCCGCTGTCCACCAGCTCTCCCTGCAGCAAGAGCAGGGCGTGGTACCCGCCGAGCGCTTCGCGGACCTGCGCGGCGCCGTGGAGGCCAAGTGGCGACGCCTGTTCGACCCATACCCCCTGCCCGAACCGGCCTGATCATGCGCCTGGCCCTATTGCTCTACCACTATGATCCCAGGGACCCCGTGTCGCGCCATGTCCGTCAATTCGCGGCAGAGCTGCAGGAGCGAGGACACCACTGCCGGGTCTATTACCTCAGCTGGCAGGGCGAGCCACTGCCGGGTGCCGAGCTGCGCCGCGTGCCGGCGAGGGCCCTGAAGGAGCATCGCCGTGAGGCACGCTACCGCGACTGGGTCTGGCGCGACCTGGAAGCGGAACCGGTGGACGGCGTTATCGGGTTCGGCCTGATGCCGGGGGTGGATGTATATTTCACGGCCGGACCCTGCTATCTGGACGAGGCCCTCACAGGACGGGGATGGGGATATCGCCGGGGTGGGCGATTCCGCCGGATTGCCGCGCTTGAACGGGCGGTATTCGCGCCCGACAGTGACACGGAGATCCTGCTGGTCTCCGGAACCGAACGGGAGAAATTCGAGCGGCATTACCACACGCCCGCAGCACGCCTGCACCTGTTGCCGCCGGGCGTCTCACCCGGCCGGCGGCGGCCTGAAGACGCCAGTCGGCGGCGGCGGGCCCTGCGTGAGGGTCTGGATATCGGGCCCCTCGATTACGTGTTGCTGTTCGTGGGCCAGGATGCAAGCGCCGGTGGGCTGGACCGGGTTATCCGGGCGCTGGCCCGGGTCCGGGAAGAGCAACCCAGCGTGAACGCCCGCCTGATGGTCGTCGGCCATTCCGCGCCGCGGCAGATCAGACAGCTGGCGCGCAAGCTGGACACGCTCGAGGCCATCGAATTTCTGGGCGCTCGTGATGATCTGCCCGACCTTATGCTGGTAGCCGATGTGCTGGTTCATCCGGCGCGGCGTGAAACAGACGTTATCCTGCCGCTCGAGGCCCTGGTCACGGGACTGCCGGTGGTGGTTTCCGAGGGTTGCGGTTGTGCGCAGCACATCCGGGATAGCCGCGGTGGTATCATCCTGCCCTCGCCGTTTGACCAGGATCTGTTTGAGCGGGCGGTACTGCGTATGCTCGATGGGATCTACCGTGCAGATTGCAGGGAAAGTGCCCGCATGTACCTGCGGTTGACCGACCTGTACACCCTTTACAGCACGGGGGCAGACTTGATAGAGCGGCTGATCGTGACGCGACGACAGGGGTCGACTGACCAGGCGTCGAAAACACCTAACGGGTAGGATCGTGCCCGGCGTGGCCGCCGTGGTTGGGGGAGAGAGATTTTGCAGCAGCCTCAGAAAGTGGTGGTGGTCGGTGCCGGTGGCCAGTTGGGCAGGGAGTTGGTCAACACTGCCGGAACCGGCGTAACATGCGTCCCCCTGCACCGGTCCGATCTGGATGTATCGGACGGGGCAGCGGTGGCCGGCGCCCTGGCGCGTGAGCAGCCGCACCTGGTGATCAATGCATCCGCCTATACCGCGGTTGACCGGGCCGAGTCCGAGTCCGACCTCGCCTATCGAGTGAATGCCGAGGGTCCCGGTCACCTGGCGCTCGCCTGCCGGGAAAGGGGGGCGCGGCTGATCCATGTTTCCACCGATTTCGTGTTCGACGGGAGCGCCTCACGGCCCTATCCCCCCGACGCGGTAACGGCCCCGCTGGGGGAGTATGGGCGCAGCAAGCGGGCGGGGGAGCTCGCGGTGCAGGCGGTGTTGCCCGATGCATTTATCGTTCGCACCGGTTGGGTCTACTCGGGTTTTGGTGCCAATTTCGTCAAGACTATGCTGCGCCTGATGGCCGAACGGGAGGAACTGGCGGTGGTGGCGGACCAGATAGGTACTCCCACCTGGGCCAGGGGACTGGCCCGGGCCCTGTGGCGTGCGGCGGAGCGACCGGGGCTGGCGGGCATTTATCACTGGAGCGATGCCGGCGTGTGCAGCTGGTACGACTTTGCGGTCGCGATCTTCGAGGAGGCCAGTGCCCTGGGCATGCTGTCGCGCCCGGTGAAGATCCGCCCCATTCCGGCCAGTGAATACCCGACGCCGGCGCAGCGCCCCGCCTACAGCGTACTGGACAAGGCCGGCAGTTGGCGCGACCTGGAAATGGAGGGCGTTCACTGGCGGCAACAGCTGCGCGCCATGCTGGGGGAATTGAAGGAGATGGAAGATGTCTAGATCACTGCTGGTAACGGGTGCTGCGGGATTTATCGGCGCCAACTTTGTTCACTACTGGATGCGAGAGCATCCGGGGGACCGGGTGGTCGCCTACGATGCGCTCACTTATGCCGGTAACCGCGCCAACCTGGCGAGCCTGGAGGACAACCCGGACTTCAGTTTCCTGCATGCGGACATCTGCGATTACTCCCGGGTGCTGGAAACCTTGCATCAGCACGAGGTGGATACCCTGGTGCACTTTGCCGCCGAAAGCCATGTGGACCGCTCGATCTCCGGGCCCGACGCCTTTATCGAGACCAACGTGGTCGGTACCCACAGCCTGCTGAAAGCCGCGCGGGAGGCCTGGCTCGGCAAGGGTGCTGCCAGGGAGCACCGCTTCCACCATGTCTCGACCGACGAGGTGTATGGCTCCCTCAGTCCCGATGCCCCCGGCTTTCACGAGGAGCAGAAATACGAGCCCAATTCACCCTACTCGGCCAGCAAGGCGGCTTCGGACCACCTGGTAAGGGCCTATCACCATACTTATGGGCTGCAGGTCACGACCAGCAACTGTTCCAATAACTACGGGCCCTACCACTTCCCGGAGAAACTCATACCGCTCTGCCTGACCAATATACTGCGCGGCCGGCCGCTGCCCGTCTACGGCGATGGCAGCAATATCCGCGACTGGCTCTACGTGGAGGACCACTGCCGCGGTATCGAATTAGTGCTGCTGCAGGGGGCGGTGGGGGACACCTACAACATCGGCGGCAACAACGAGTGGAATAACCTGGATATCGTGGAGCTGCTGTGCGACCAGATGGACGCCCGCTTTGCCGGCGACCCATCTCTCCAGACGCACTATCCCGATGCTCCCGGTGCTAAGGGTGGCAGTGCCAGGGACCTGATCACCTTCGTCGAGGACCGGGCGGGGCACGACTGGCGCTATGCGATCGATGCGGGGAAGATTTCTAAAGATCTGGGCTATGCGCCCCGTGAAAGTTTTGCAACGGGGCTGCAGCGCACTCTGGACTGGTTCCTGGCGAACGAAGCATGGTGGCGGCCGCTGCTCCCGGATTGACCACTGTTCGATTAACTGCAGAAGCCCGTTGTACGCGCCCGTTGTAGGAGCTCGCTCCGCGAGCGATGGGGTTCTGGCCCCAACCTGCATCGCTCGCGGAGCGAGCTCCTACAACGGGCTCCTACAGCGGGCTGCGGCAGCTAGTCGAACAGGGGGAGATCGTCCCATTTCAGTCCGCTGCTGTCCTTGCCCGACAGCAGCGGTTGCTCT
>JAHEEV010000011.1:0-36842 GCA_024640505.1 Halieaceae bacterium | reverse complement strand
GAACGAAGCATGGTGGCGGCCGCTGCTACCGGATTGACCACTGTTCGATTAACTGCAGAAGCCCGCTGTGGGAGCCCGTTGTACGCGCCCGTTGTAGGAGCTCGCTCCGCGAGCGATGGGGTTCTGGCCCCAACCTGCATCGCTCGCGGAGCGAGCTCCTACAACGGGCGCCTACAGAGGGCGCCTGCAGGGAGCTGCGGCAGCTAGTCGAACAGGGGGAGATCGTCCCATTTCAGCCCGCTGCTGTCCTTGCCCGACAGCAGCGGTTGCTCTCCCGGGGGGACGGGCCATTCGATACCAACCGAGGGATCGTCCCAGGCCAGGCAGACCTCGCTTTCGGGGTGGTAGAAATCGGTGCACTTGTACTGGAAATCCGCGTAGTCCGAGACCACATAGAAACCATGCGCGAAACCCGGCGGGATCCACAGCATGCTGTGGTTGTCCGCGCTCAGGGTAGCGCCGTACCACTGTCCCAGGGTTGGCGACGATCGCCGCAGGTCCACCACCACGTCGAACACTTCACCGGCGGTGACCCGAACCAGTTTGCCCTGCGGCTGCGTGGTCTGGTAGTGCATGCCGCGCAGGATACCCCGGGCTGACCGGCTCTGGTTGTCCTGCACGAACTCCAGATCGAAGCCCGCATCACGGAAAGTCTGCGCGTTCCAGCTTTCCAGGAAGAATCCACGGGAATCACCGAAAACCCGGGGCTGGAGGAGGTAAACCCCCTGCAGGGGGGTCGCTTCAAACTTCATAGACCACCCCGTCATCGTCCAGCAAGGCTTTCAGGTAGTGGCCGTAGCCGCTCTTTTCCAGTGGCGCGGCCAGGGCCAGCAGGTCTTCCGCCGAGATATAGCCCATGCGGTAGGCAACCTCTTCCGGACAGGCGATCTTAAGCCCCTGGCGCTCCTCCACGACCCGGATGAAATTGGCGGCGTCCAGCAGGGAGTTGTGTGTTCCGGTATCCAGCCAGGCCGTGCCCCGGCTCATGACTTCCACGTTGAGATCTCCCCGCTCCAGGTAGACCTTGTTGACGTCAGTGATTTCCAGCTCGCCGCGCGCGGAAGGCCGGATGTTGCGGGCGATGTCGACAACGTCGTTGTCATAGAAGTACAGGCCCGTTACTGCATAGTGTGATTTGGGCCGCGCGGGTTTTTCCTCGATGTCCCGGGCCACCCCGTCGGCGTCGAAGCTCACCACGCCGTAGCGTTCGGGATCCTGCACGTAGTAGGCGAAGACCGAGGCACCCTGCTCGCGGCTGGCGGCACTTTTCAGTTTGTGGGTGAAGCCGCCGCCGTAGAATATGTTGTCCCCCAAAACCAGGCTGGCGGGCGATGTGCCGATGAAATCCGCACCCAGGATGAAGGCCTGGGCCAGTCCGTCCGGGCTGGGCTGCACCGTGTAGCTGATATTGATGCCCCACTGGCTGCCGTCCCCGAGCAGGTCGGCGAAGGCCGTCTGGTCCCGCGGCGTGGTGATAATCAGGATATCCCGGATACCCGCCAGCATCAGGGTGGCGAGCGGATAGTAGATCATCGGCTTGTCATACACCGCCATCAACTGTTTGCTCACGGTACTGGTGAGGGGGTGGAGGCGGGTACCCGACCCGCCGGCCAGGATGATGCCCTTGTAGGTGATATTCGACATGAGTGAGGCCTGATGGACAAAGCGCGCAATTATAGCCGGAAACCCGGGACCCGACGACCGCTGCCGGTTTCACTGTACGATCGTAAAGGGGGTGGATTTTTGATCAGTGGCTGATTAAAATCTAGCCCCTTCCGCAGACGCAACCCGGATGCTGCTATCGTGTGGCTGACCCGTGTCTGCCGACGATCGCCATCGGCGCAATTACACGCTTAGAACCCAGTGAGAGGACGCCCCCATCAGGCACCTTGAGACAGCACAGGCCGGACCGGTACCTCTGGCGTCCTCTGCATTGCCCACACCGGAGCGGGTTGAACCCCGGCCGGAGCGGGCTCTGCGCATTGCGCTGCTCGGTTACCGCAGCGCTCCCCACAGCGGCGGCCAGGGCGTCTATATCCGCTACCTCAGCAAGGCCCTGGTGGATGCGGGGCACCGTGTGGACGTTATTTCCGGCCCGCCCTACCCGCACCTGGATCCCCGGGTGCGCCTGGTGCAGTTGCCCAGCCTGGACCTGTTCGAAAACGGGCTGTTGTCGCTACGGCCGCGACACCTGGCGTCCCTGACCAACATCATCGAGTGGACCAGCAAACTCACCGGAGGCTTTGCCGAACCCTACACGTTTGGCCGCCGTGTGGTGCAATACCTGCGCCAGCATGGCCATGAGTACGACCTGATACATGACAACCAGAGCCTGAGCTATGGCATGCTCGAGATCCAGGCGATGGGCCTGCCGCTGGTCACCACCGTGCACCATCCCATCACCAGCGATCTGCGCATTGCCCTGAGCGCAGCGCGCAATCCCTGGCAGCGTCTGCTGGTGAGGCGCTGGCACGCCTTTCTGGGCATGCAGAAGAAAGTGGTCAAGCAGCTGCACAACGTGGTGACGGTGTCGGACTGCTCGCGCCAGGACATCGCGCAGGACTTCGGTCTGCAGCCGGCCGGCATCGGCCTGGTGCACAACGGTATCGATACCGGGACGTTCCGGCCCCTCCCGGGTGTGCAGCGCAGACCGCAGCGCCTGATGGCGACCTGTTCCGCCGATGCGCCGCTCAAGGGCCTGCGCTACCTGCTCCGGGCCTATGCCCGACTGCTCGACAAGTACCCCGGTCTGGAACTGCTGGTCGTCAGCAAACCCAAACCCGGCGGCAAGACCGAGAAGCTGTTGCGCCACCTGGGGATCGGCGACCGGGTGCGGTTCGTCAATGACATCAGCACCGAGCAGATGGTGCATTACTACGCCGAGGCCACGCTCGCGGTCGTGCCCTCTGTCTACGAGGGCTTTGGCCTCCCTGCGGGGGAAGCCATGGCCTGCGGCGTCCCCGTGATTTCGACGGATGGCGGTGCCCTGCCGGAGGTTATCGGGGATGCCGGCGTCATCGTGCCGGCCCGGAGTATCGATGCCCTGGCGGAGGCCATCGACCAGCTGCTGCAGGATCCGCAGCGCCGCAGTGAGCTGGGCGAGCGCGGCAAGCGCCGTATCGATGAGACTTTCTGCTGGGACGTCTGCGCCCGGGAGATGACCGATTATTACCACCAGGTGTTGCTGAACGGCCCGCGCACGGCTGGCAGGATGACGCATGCAGACGGTTGACTTCAGCCACTTCCCCCTCGCGTCGGGCGACCTGGTCCTGGACCTGGGGTGCGGTGAGGGCCGGCATGTGATTTCGGCCTACTTGGCCGCGGACATTCACTCCGTAGGTGTCGACCTGTCGCTGGATGATCTGCGCACGACCCGCGAAAAATTCTCCGAGTTTGAAGAGCCCGGGAACCCCGCCAAGTCATTTGCGCTCTCTTCTGCCAACGCCCTGGAGCTGCCCTTTGCGGACGACACCTTCGACAAGGTGATCTGCAGCGAGGTGCTGGAGCATATTCCCGATTACCAGGGAGCCCTGCGCGAGATAGAGCGGGTACTGAAGCCGGGTGGATTGTTCTGCGCCAGCGTCCCGCGACGCTGGCCGGAGAAAATCTGCTGGGCTCTGAGTGAAGGATATTACCGGGTGCCCGGTGGACATGTGCGTATTTTCCGCTCCCGGGAACTGCGCGACCAGATCGAGCAGCTGGGGTTCAGGCATTACTACCGTCACGGTGCTCACGCACTGCACGCTCCCTTCTGGTGGCTTAAATGCCTGTTCTGGGACAGCCAGGACAAGAACTGGCTGGTGCGCCAGTATCACAGGCTGCTCGTCTGGGACCTCATGGAGCGGCCGACTCTCACCCGCGTGCTGGAGAAACTGATGAACCCCTTCATGGGCAAAAGCGTGGTGATGTATTTTCGCAAGGGCGTGCCGACATGAGTGGCCTCTATCTCAGCCGGGGATTGTTTCCCCAGGAGTTCCTGCGGCCCACGGTGGGCTTTATCCTGGAAACCCAGCTGCCCACCGGCGAGATTCCCTGGTTTGCCGGTGGGTACGCCGACCCGTGGGATCATGTGGAAGCGGCCATGGGACTCACCGTCGGTGGTGAGTTCGACGCCGCCCGCCGCGCCTACCACTGGCTCGCGGGCAAGCAACTGACGGATGGCAGCTGGTGGGCGTCCTACCGCGGTGATGAAGTGGACAACTTCAAGCGCCGGGAGACCAATTTCGTCGCTTACATCGCGACCGGGGTCTGGCATCACTATCTGGTCACCCAGGACGACCGGTTCCTGCGTGAATTGTGGCCTGCCGTCGACCGGGCCATCGGGTTTGTCCTGTCGCTGCAGACTGACCACGGTGAGATCCACTGGGCTGTGGACGGGGAGGGCAGGGCCAAGGAGGATGCTCTGGTCACCGGCTGCAGCTCTATTTTCAAGAGTCTGGAATGCGCCCACAACATAGCGGTTACTCTCGGTGAGGATCGCTCCCACTGGCTGCGGGCCCGGCAGCGTCTGGGCGACGCCCTGCGCCACAAGCCCGAGCGCTTCGACCGCACCTGGGAGAGCAAATCGCGTTATTCCATGGACTGGTTCTACCCGGTCCTGGCGGGCGTGTTGCCGGAAACGGAAGCCCGCAGTCGGCTTGCCCGACGCTGGGACGAATTCGTCGAGCCGGGGCTGGGCTGCCGCTGCGTGGTGGAAGAGCCCTGGGTCACGGTGGCGGAGTCCTGCGAGCTGGTCATGGCCCTGCTGGCCGCCGGCGATCACGCCCGGGCGGTGGAACTGTTCAGCTGGCTGCACCAGTGGCGCGAGACCGATGGTGCCTACTGGACGGGCTACCAGCTGGTCGAGGACCTGCTCTGGCCCGATGAACAGCCCACGTGGACGGCCGGTGCGATCCTCCTGGCCGCCGACGCACTTACCGAGCACACCCCCGCCGCACAGCTGTTCACCCGGGTTCATCTTCTGGAGACGGGTACCGGGGAACGTCGCGCCCGGGTGGATTAGCCCACCGCGGGCGGTCGCGCCCGGGTGCTACTGTTGTTGCCCGGATGACACGGATAGTCCGGGGAAGACTCACAGCCTGCGCAGCAGTCCCAGCGTATTAACCTGCCCCAGGTCTTCGAACAGGCCCGATGCCCGCGCCAGGCGATAGATCGCGTAGGGAGCCTGCCCGCCCTCGCGGGCATCGGCGAACAGGTCGTGAATGGCCAGGGTGCCGCCGCGCCGCAGGTGCGGCATCCAGCAGCGGTAGTCCGTAAGGGCCGCATCCAGACTGTGACCGCCGTCGATGAAGACCATCGCCAGGGGTGTCTGCCAGTGCCGGGCGGCCGCCTCTGACCCGGCCACGACAGGGACCACCACCTCGTCCAGTCCGGCCTGGCGGATATTGCGGCGGAACTCCCTGAAGGTATCCACCAGGCCCTCTCCGGGGTCGTACAGTGACGGATCGTGGAAGTATTCCCCAATCTGGTGTTCTTCCGAGCCCCGATGGTGGTCCAGCGCAAATACCGTGGAGCCTGTCTGGCGGCAGGCCAGTCCGAGGTAGATGGTTGACTTGCCACAGTAGCTGCCGATTTCCAGCACCGGCCCCGCGGTGCTGGTGGCCAGCGCCTGCTGGTATAGCGCGAGCGCCTCGTCCTCGGCGAGGAACCCCTTGATCTGGTCGATGTCGGCGGGGAGGTCGGGAATCATTGGTCACTGGCCAGAGTGCGGAAAAGGCAGGGCAAGTTAGCGGGTTTGCGGGGCGCTGGCAAGGATAACGGCCCGGCGTTATGCTGCCGGACAGCCCTTGGCCGTCTCTGCTGGAGCCAGACATGCGCTACCTCTACAGCGCCCTGTTTTACCTACTCTTACCTGTGGTGGTGCTGCGCATGTTGTGGCGCTCCCGGCGAGCGCCGGCCTACCGGAAGCGGCTCGCGGAGCGTTTCGGCGTGCTCGATGCCGGGATTCCAGGGGAGGCGGAATCCATCTGGGTACACGCGGTCTCGGTGGGGGAAACCCTGGCTGCCGCGCCGCTTATCGAGAGCCTGCTGGAGCGCTATCCCGGTCACCCGCTGGTCGTGACGACCACTACCCCCACCGGATCGGAGCGGGTGCAGGCCCTGTTCGGTAACCGGGTATTTCACGTCTACGCGCCCTGGGACCTGCCCGGGGCCGTACGCCGCTTCCTGAGAGCCACCCGGCCCCGACTCCTGTTGATCATGGAGACGGAGTTGTGGCCCAACATGCTGCACTACACGACGGGCGCCGGGTGCAGAACTCTCCTTGCCAACGCCCGACTGTCAGAGCGTTCGGCAAAGGGTTATGCCCGCTTTGGCGCGCTGACCCGGGAACTGCTGCAGGATCTGGATACGGTGGCCTGCCAGGCCGAAGCGGACGGCCAGCGCTTTCTCTCCCTGGGCCTGCCTGAGCAGGCCCTGCACATTACCGGCAGTATCAAGTTCGACCTGGAACTGGATGCAGTTATGCGGGAGCAGGCGGCACAGCTGCGGTCCGAACTGGGCACCGGGCGGCGCCCCGTTCTGGTGGCAGCGAGCACCCACCCCGGTGAGGATGAGCAGGTGCTGCAGGCCTTCTCCCGGGTGCGGGAGACGCAGGACAACTGCCTGCTGGTGCTGGTGCCGCGGCACCCGGAGCGGTTCGATGATGTGTTTTTACTGTGCCAGCAAGCAGGCTGGCAGGTCCGGCGCCGCTCCGCCGGTGCTCTACCTGCAATGGCCGATGACATCCTGCTGGGCGATACCATGGGAGAACTGGTGCTGCTGCTGGGAGCGGCGACCGTGGCGGTCATCGGCGGCAGCCTGGTGGAACACGGCGGCCATAATGTGCTGGAGCCCGCGGCCTGGGGCGTGCCGGTGGTAACGGGACCCTACATGTTCAATTTTGCCGAAGTCAGTGAGTTGCTGGTTGCCGCAGGTGGCATGATCAGGCTCGATGACCCGGCCCAACTGGGGGGTTGCCTGCAGGCTCTGCTGGGCGACCCCCAGCGACGCCTGGAAATGGGTGCCGCGGGCCAGCAGGTCGTGGCGGATAACCGCGGGGCCAGGAAGCGATTGCTGGAGCTGGTTGCCGGTCATATGGAGTCCTGACCGGCAGCGCAGAGGCCTATTTCGAACCGGAGGCGGTCGGCGGTGGCGGGGGCACCAGGTAGGAATCCAGGTTGTAGACATCCTCCGGGCTCAGCAGGCCAGCCTGCTCCTTCAGCCTGAGCATGTTGACGATGTAGTCGTAGCGGCTGTTGGCATAGTCACGCTGGGCGGCGAACAGTGTGTTCTGTGCATTGAGCACGTCCACCACGTTGCGGGTTCCCACCTCATAGCCCGCCTGGGTGGCATCCAGGGCGCTCTTGGAGGAGACGATGCTCTGTTTGCGCGCCGCCACGCGCGAGACATCGCTTACCACCGTCATGTGCAGTGAGCGGGCATTGGTGACTGTATTTCGCGACAGATTGATGCGATTTTCCCGGGCGGCGTTGAATTCCTGGGCGGCCCGGCGCCGGTTGGCGCTGATGGCGCCGCCCGTATAGATCGGCACATCCAGGCGGACCTGCCAGTATTGGAGTTCCTCGTCGCGGTCCGGCGGTCCGATAAAGTTGTTACTCGGTTTGACGGTAAGATCGCCATCCGTGCTGAAGTCCTCGTAACCGATCTGGCCGCTGACCTTGGGGGCGTGTTCCAGCTTGTTGGCTTTGGCGGCCTGCCGGGCCGCTTCCTCGGCGTAGTTAGCCGCCTGCAGGTTGAAGTTGTTTTCCAGGGCGAAATCCACCCAGGCAGCCCGGTCGTTGGGCTCCGGGAGCCGGATTTCGAACTCCTCCTTGAGTACATCGAGATTGCTGTGATGCTGTCCGGTGAGCACCGATAGGCGCTCCAGGGCGACGGACACGTTGTTCTCGTCCACGATACGGTTGACCCGGGACAGGTCGTAGGCAGCCTGTGCCTCGTAGACATCGGTAATGGCGATCAGGCCGACTTCGAACCGTTGTTGGGTCTGTTCCAACTGGCGCTCGAAAGCCCGCTCCTGGGCCTTGGAGGCCTCCAGGTTATCCTGGGCCCGCAGTACCAGCAGGTAGGCCTCCACGACCCGGACGATCAGGTTCTGCTGGTTGGCGGCGAAGGTGGCCTCTGCCTGCCTGGTGAACTCCTTGCCGGACTGGAAACTGAACCAGGCGGGCAGGTCGAACAGGGCCTGGTTCAGGGAGAGCTGGTAGCCGTCCCGCGTGATGTCGGTATTGGAAAAGGTATCGACGACCCTGATAACGGGCTCGCCTCCTACCTCGACTGGCCGCGGGCTGAGTGAATTGACGTCGGAGTCGGAGTCGAGGTAAGAGTAATTACCCGCTACCTGGGGCAGCAACGCGGACCGCCCGAGCTTTTCGGTCTCCAGGTTAGCCAGGTACTGGGCCTCCTCCGCCTTCAACTGGGCATCGTTTTCCAGCGCAAGCTCGTAGATGTCGCGCAGGGACTCGGCCTGCAGGCCGGGGCCGGCCAGTGCAAAAACCAGTGCGAGACCGGAGGCGATCTTACTTCTCATGCAGATTCCCTTGGATGTGGCGTCGATGACTCGAGGGATTCTAGCAGTCCTTGTACCTGCTTGCATGCAATGCCTGAACAAGGAATAGGTGCAAGCGAGCGTCGTTTGTGCCATGGTATCCTGAAGTTGTATGCCCTGGAGTCTGTCGGTGGACGGGCGGGCAAGAGCCCTGGCAATCGGGAGGAGAGGAAACCTTGCAGCAGGCGGGTAAAAAGCCGTTCAAACTGAACCTGGCGGAGTTGCACGCTGTGTGCGAGGCGAATTATGCGCGCCTGATGCGCCTGTTTCCCGATTATGAGAACGCCAATGCCCGAGATTTTGAGGTGGGGAATGCCCGGGTGTCGCTGGAGGTGGTGGAACGCTGTCGCTATACCACGATTTTCCGACTGCACCAGCAGCACGCCGACCCCTGCTGGCTCGGTGCACTGCGCGTGGAGGTCAGGGCCTATCACGATGCGGGGATGCTCGAAGTCGGGGCCTTCCAGTCCCATCGGCGCATCGCCGGACGCTACCACTATCCCAACGACGGCATGTACCAGCAGGACGAGAAGTCGCAGCAGAACCGGTTCCTCGCAGAATGGCTGGAGCACTGTCTGCAGAACGGCCGTAGCTGTCGCGACGTCTGTACTCCCCTGACGGACGCCTGATTCGGAAAGCGGTAGCCGTTTCGATGGACAAGTCACCGCGCGAAAGTCTTACGCTGGCACCCTCGGGCAATGTCGTGCATGTGGTGCAGCTTACCGATACCCACCTGTGCCGGGCCCGCGGCGGCAAATTGCTCGGGATGGATACAGATCACTCACTGCAGGCGGTCATCGACCAGGCGCTGCGCGAGCGGCCCGTGATTGACCTGGTGCTGGGAACAGGTGATCTGGCGGACGGGGGAGCCCGGGAAGCCTACCAGCGCCTGCAGGGCTACTTCGCTCAGGTGTCCGCGGACCATTTCTGGCTGCCCGGGAACCACGATGACCGTCAGGCGATGGTATCCGAGGCGGGCAGCCCGCTGCGCCTGAGACCGGAACTACAGATCGGTCGCTGGCAGATCCTGATGCTGGACTCGCAGGTACCCGGGGAGGTGGGTGGCGAACTGGGCGCGGTCGAACTCGAAGCGCTGGACGATGCCCTGGCCCGGGCCGCTGCTGCGAACCTCTACACCCTGGTATGCCTGCACCACCAGCCGGTGGTTGTGGGCTGCGAGTGGCTCGATGAGCAGATGGTTGCCGATGCGGAGGCATTTTTTGCCGTGCTCGACCGACACGACGGGGTTCGGGGTGTACTCTGGGGCCACGTACACCAGGAGATCGATCGCGACCGCAAAGGCGTCCGGCTGATGGCCTCGCCCTCGACCTGCGTGCAGTTTGCCCCGGGCAGTGCCGGCTTCAAGGCCGACGACAAGCCGCCGGGGTATCGCTGGCTGGCCTTGCACGCGGACGGTCGTATCGAGACCGGTGTGTCCCGGGTTACCGATGTGGCGTTCACGGTCGACCTTGATTCGGGCGGTTACCTGTAGAGCGCCATTGCCTGATGTACAATGCGGTCAACCAAACCGCCCAATTCCCAACCCAAAAAAGTCGTTGCCAATGAGTCAATATACCGCCGAAGACATCGAAGTCCTCACCGGGCTGGAGCCCGTGCGCAAGCGCCCGGGTATGTACACGGATACCACACGCCCCAACCACCTGGCACAGGAGGTGATTGACAACAGTGTCGATGAGGCCCTGGCCGGCCACGCCGATCAGATCGACGTCAACCTTCACAAGGACGGCTCCATTACGGTGACCGACAATGGCCGCGGCATGCCGGTGGACCTGCATCCGGAGCAGGGCATCCCGGGTGTGGAAGTGATTCTCTGCACGCTGCACGCGGGGGGCAAGTTTTCCAGCAAAAATTACCAGTTCAGCGGCGGTCTGCACGGTGTCGGCGTGTCCGTGGTGAACGCCCTGTCGCAGCAACTGGAAGTTGTCATCCGCAGGGACGGCCAGGTATATAGCATGGCGTTTGCGGGCGGGGAGAAAACCAGTGACCTGGCTGTTGTAGACAGTTGTGGCAAGCGCAACACCGGGACTGCGGTCACCTTTACCCCGGACCCCCAGTACTTCGACTCGGTCCGGTTCTCCGTATCCCGCCTCAGGCACATACTGCGCGCGAAGGCGGTGCTGTGTCCGGGCCTGCGGGTCCGTTTCAGGGACGAGAACAAGGGTGAATCGGACGAGTGGTACTACGAGGACGGCCTCAGGGATTATCTGGCGGATGCAACCATCGATTACCCGGCCGTACCTGAAGAGCCCTTTGTCGGCAGCTTTGCCGGCAGCAACGAAGGGGTCGAGTGGGCGCTGCAGTGGCTGCCGGAGGGCGGCGAAGTCATCGCCGAATCCTACGTGAACCTGATCCCGACCTCGCAGGGGGGAACCCACGTCAACGGTTTGCGGACCGGCCTGCTGGATGCCATGCGGGAGTTCTGCGAGCTGCGGAGCCTGCTGCCCCGTGGGGTCAAGCTGACGCCTGACGATATCTGGGAGCGCTGCTGTTACGTGCTCTCCTCCAAGCTGGAGGACCCGCAGTTTTCCGGCCAGACCAAGGAGCGGCTGTCCTCTCGCGAGGCCGCCGCCTTTGTCTCGGGTGTCGCCAAGGATTCCTTCAGCCTCTGGCTGAACCAGCACACGCAGGAAGCGGAGAAACTGGCGGAGCTTTGCATCAGTAATGCCCAGCGGCGGCTGCGCTCCGCCAAGAAGATCACGCGCAAGAAAGTCTCCGCCGGCCCGGCCCTGCCCGGCAAGCTGGCGGATTGCTCGGGCGAGGATTCGGAACGGAGTGAGCTGTTTCTGGTGGAAGGGGACTCCGCAGGCGGTTCCGCCAAACAGGCCAGGGATCGTGAATTCCAGGCCATCCTGCCCCTGCGCGGCAAGATCCTCAACACCTGGGAGGTGGATTCCCAGGAGATTCTCGCGTCCCAGGAGGTGCATAACATCTCGGTGGCCCTGGGTATCGACCCGGCCAGCGACGACCTCTCCGGCCTGCGCTATAACAAGGTGTGTATCCTGGCGGATGCCGACTCCGATGGTCTGCATATCGCCACCCTGATCTGCGCCCTCTTCGTGCGCCACTTCCGCCCGCTGGTGGCAGCGGGCCACGTCTATGTGGCTATGCCGCCGCTGTATCGTATAGACGTGGGCAAGGAGGTTTTCTATGCGCTGGACGAGGCCGAAAAACAGGGTGTACTCGACCGTATCGAGGCAGAGAAAAAGCGCGGCAAGGTCAACGTTCAGCGTTTCAAGGGACTGGGTGAGATGAACCCCCTGCAGCTGCGGGAGACCACGATGGACCCGGACACCCGGCGCCTGGTGCGCCTGGTGCTGGATGCCGGTGACGGCACCAATAGCATGCTGGATATGCTGCTGGCCAAGAAGCGGGCCTCTGACCGGAAGGCCTGGCTGGAGAAAAAGGGTGATCTGGCCGATATGGCGGTTTGATAGTGACGACAACCTGACAACGGGAGTGCTGGTACGATGATTGAAGCCTTGAAAACAGGCCGGGCCCTGCTACTGGCGGCCCTGGTAGCCGCCAGTAGCAGCACCTGGGCCCAGTGGCAGCTCGACAGCGAAAAATCTGCGGTGCGCTTTATCTCGATCAAAAATGCGAGCGTGGCGGAAACGCACAGTTTTGGGTCCATGGTGGGTTACGTCAATGCCGACGGGGCGGTGCAGCTGGTGATCGACCTCGCCAGTGTGGAGACCATGATCCCGATACGCAATGAGCGGATGCGTGAACTGCTGTTCCGGACGGCCGAGTTTCCCTCCGCCCGGGTGACCGCCAACGTGGATCCCGCGGTGCTGGAAGCCGTTGCCGGGGGCGGGACCGTGGCGACGGAGTTGGCGCTGGCCCTGTCACTCCATGGTGTCGAGCGTGAACTCTCGGTCCCGGTGCTGGTTATCGGGGAGGGCGATGGGAGACTGCAGGTGCTGACCCCCGAGCCGGTATTGATTCGCGCGGAGGATTACACCCTCGCGGGAGGTATCGAGGCCCTGCGCAAAATAGCGGGACTGGAGTCGATCAGTACGGCAGTGCCAGTGACCGTGCACCTGGTATTCACCCATTCCGGCTGAAGCCGACTGCAACCACCTGCAGCTCGAGGCGAATGGTGTCGAGCTGCACCTGGCTTGCCAGGGGGAGGGGCCCCTGGTCGTCATGTGCCACGGCTACCCCGGCCTGTGGTACAGCTGGCGCCACCAGCTGCCGGTGCTCGCCGCCGCGGGGTATCGTGCCGTTGCACTGGACATGCGCGGCTACGGGCGCAGCACGCGACCGCTGTCCAGCGATGAGTATAGCTTCGACAAGACCAGCGCCGATGTACTGGCGGTAATCGACCATTTCGGTGAGGACCGCGCGGTCCTTCTCGGACACGATTTTGGCGCTAACCTGGCCTGGCACATGGGTATCCATCACAGGGACAGGATCCGGGGTATCGCCCCCCTGTGTGTCCCCTACGACATGGAGCTGGCGGGCGGTAGCGACGAGCTGCCTTCCCGGTTGTTTGCCGCCATCGCGGAGCAGCACTTTTTCCACATGCACTACTATCAGGCGGTAGGGGTCGCGGAGGAAGACACCCGCGGGCGTGAGCGCGAATTTCTCGTGCGCCTGTTCTGGGCGCTAAGTGCAGATGGCGACCTGCTCGACTGGCAGAATTTTCCCTCAGAGGGCACCCGGTACCTCGACGTGCTGGCGGAGCCCCCCCGCGACCCGCCCTGGGCCTGGTTGTCTGCCGCCGACATGGATTTCTACCTGCAGGAGTACCTGGCCGCCGGGCCTGAGCTCGCGTTTGCCGGCGGTATCAATTCCTACCGTGCAATGGACCGTAACTGGACCCTGTTTCGCGACGCGGCACATGCCCCGGTGGAGGTGCCGACCCTGTTTGTCGGCGGCGCGGAAGACCCGGTCGTCAAGCTGGCGGGTGACCAGCCCTTCAGGCTTATGCGCGAGCGGGTGCCTGACCTGCGGGGCCTGGAGCTGCTGCCGGCGGCAGGGCACTTCATACAGCAGGAAGCGCCCCGGGCACTGAACCGGCTGTTGTTGGGTTTCCTCGACTCGCTGTAGCCAGTCTCTCCTCAGCTGCCCCCGAGTTGTCTATAGAGCTGCTGGTAGGACCGGTTGCCGGGGGCCAGCTGCAACAGCATCCCGGCGTAGTCTCTGGCCTGATCCCGGCGCCCCAGTTCGGCGCAGTAGTTGGCCAGCGCCAGCAGTGCCTCCTGATTGCCGGGTGCCTCGCGGACCAGGGATTGTAGCTGGGTGATGGCCTCGGCCGGCTTGCCCAGGTCGTGCAGGGCGATGGCGTAGACGAAGCGGTGGCGGGTGCCTCTCGTTTCCAGCCCCGCCGACCGTTCCAGGTAGTCCAGTGCCAGCGCCGTGTTGCCCCCACGGGTTTCCAGCAGCCCCAGGGCGTGCAGTGTATCGCCGTTGTCAGGGGCGATCTCAAGTGCCTGCTGCAGCAGTTTCCGCGCTTCGTCCTCTCTTCCTCCGGCCCGCAGCAGGTCCGCCAGGTTCAGGTATCCGGGCACCAGCTGTGGATTGAGGTACAGGGCCTCGCGATAAGCGGCCTCGGCGGAGGGCAGGTCATTGCGCGTGGCGTGGAAGATGCCGAGTTGCAGCAGTGCCCCTGGCATATCGGCGTGCTGGCGCTGGATGGCCGTATACTCGGCGAACAGGGCTCGCAGTGCCTCCGCCTGCTGCGGCTCTATCCGGTCCAGCGGAACCGAGGCCAGCGAATGGGCCACCGCCATGCGCACGGAGGTCACCGGGTCGTCAAACAGGGGCTGCAGCAGCTGGAGCCGCTGGTGCACAGGCAGGAATTCCAGGGAGCGCACCGTACTGGTGCGTAACAGGGCGTCGTCATCATAGAGCATGGTGGTGACTGCCTGTAGCGCTTCGCGACCACCGAACTGGCCCAATGCTTCCATGGCAGTCGCGCGCCAGATGGGGGCGGTAGCAGGGTCGTTGGCCAGCCGGGCCAGCGCCGGGACGGCGCGATTATCGCCCTGGCTGGCCTGTTGGAAGGCCCGGGCGGGATGGCTCGCGGTATCCCGGAACTGCACGCCCCAGCTGCGCAGGGCATCCAGTGCCCACTGGGCGTTCCGGTCCGTATGGCACTGGTTGCAGGCGTTGGGGGTGCCCAGCACCAGGCTGAGGTCAGGTCGCGGGATGCGCATGCTGTGATCGCGACGGCGATCGACACCCATGTACGTGGTTTCAGGCATGTGGCACTCGGCGCACAGCGCTCCGCCGCTAGAGGTTGGATGCCTGTGATGGTCTACCGTATCGTACCGCTCCGGTTTGTGGCACTGGGCGCAGACACCGTTGTCCTGTGCCCGCAGCTGCATGCTGTGGGGTTCGTGGCAATTGCTGCATACCACGCCGGCCTGGTGCATCTTGCTCTGCAGGAACGAGCCGTAGACGTAGACCTCGTCCAGAATCTGCCCGTCGGGATAGTAGAGCGGAGCCTGGGGCAGGGAGACCCGGTGGGTATCCAGCAGGTCGGCGCCATAGTGGTAGTCCCCGAGTGTCCCGCGACGTGCATGGCAGCGCCCGCAGCTGTCGACCTGCGCCCTGGATGCCAGGGGGGTGCGGCGTGCGGCGATGGCGCTGTCTTCGGCAAAGCCCCATTCCCCTCGCTGCGCCAGCGCGGTGGGGAAGCCCCCGTGGTCGGCATCCCCCAGTTTGCCGGCGGTGGCCAGTTCCAGGTGCCTCTCGCCGGGACCATGGCAGGCTTCGCAGCCTACATCGATTGCTTCGAAGCTCGTGGTAAAACTGCGACTGGCTGCGTCGTAACGCTTCTGCACATCGGTGCTGTGGCATTCGGCGCAGCGGGTGTTCCAGTTCTGGTAGGGCCCGGTCCAGTGCAGGGGGTCGCGGTGGTCCACCGACTCATCGGGATAGAGATGGTACCAGCGCTGCCCGCCCTCGGAGGTCGGCCGCGCGTCCCAGGCGATGCTCAGGGCCTGCAGGCGACCGCGGGACAGGGGCAGCAGATACTGTTGCAGTGGGTAGACACCGAAGACATAGCGCACGGGAAAGTCGACCAGCTTGCCATCCTCGCCGTCGGTGCGGACCATGTACTGGCCGTCCCGTAGGAAAAAGCGGGTGGTCACGCCGTTGTAGGTAAACTCGGCATCGTCGAAGTCTCCCAGTACGGTGTCCGGCCCCGGCAGCTGCATCGCCAGGTCGTGGTGCGAGCCCAGCCAGTTTTCGTAGGCCTCGGAATGGCAGTTCTTGCAGGCTTCGGAGCCGGTAAACGCCTGGCTGGCGGCGCTGGCCAGGAGCGCCACAATCGACAGGAATCTCAAAATCAATGGTATGTGGCCTGTGCAGTTCGCGGGGCACCCACATTACCCCATTGACTGACTTATGCACAATTGACGGGTGGCGATCCCGGTCCCGCGCAGCTGCACTGATCCCTGGGGTTAAGGGCTCAAGGTGGTGCTCCCCCCCGTTGCATGGCAGAGACCGGACGTGCGACCCGACCAGAGACCCCGCATCATGGCCGGGGGGCCGGCTGATGTGACCCTGCCCGCGAGGGGTATGGACAGCCACTCTGCCGGCTACCTATCATGCCCGCTCTGCGTTGGAGAATGGCTGCGGCCGCTTATCGGCCTTGGGAAATCTGATGAAACTGGGAATCTTGAAAACGGATGCGGTACGACCGGAATGGGTGCCGGAATTCGGGGAATATCCGGATATGTTCATCGCGTTGCTGGGAAAAGTGGCGCCGGATCTGGAATTCGTCACCTACGATGTCGAGCAGGGTAAATATCCCGAGGATATCGACGAGGTGGACGCCTACCTGATCACTGGTAGCAAATCCAGCGTCTACGATGACAAGCCCTGGATACCCGTGCTGATGGACTTCGTCCGGGAGCTGCATCGTCGCCGCAAAAAGCTGGTGGGTATCTGTTTCGGCCACCAGCTGGTGGCCCAGGCCCTGGGGGGTAAGACGGAGAAATCCGCCGGTGGTTGGGGCGTGGGCCTGCACACCCATCGATTCACCGACATGCCCGGGTGGCATGACCAGGGGGGCGCAGATTTCGATATCCTGGTCAGCCACCAGGACCAGGTCGTGGAGAATGCAGAAGGGGCCAGGGTGCTGGCCAGCAGTGATTTCTGCCAGAATGCCGTATGCCAGATCGGTGATCACATACTGACATTCCAGGGTCACCCGGAGTTTCTCCCGGGTTACTCCCGGGAGATCATGGAATACCGCCGCGAACAGATCGGCGAGCGGGTTTACCAGGGTGGTATGGCGTCCCTGGCGCGCGCGCCCGAGGGTGAGCGCGTGGCGCGATGGATACTCAATTTTCTTCGCTCTGACGGCGATGGGCAGCCCGGCAGCACAGGCTCGGCGGATTAAAACCGCCCGGGCAGTTACTCGTCCCGGACGCGGCTCTGCATCGTTTCCAGGTAAGCGTCCAGTTCCTGATCGTTGGCGAAAACGGTCATGTCGGGCAGGGCCTTCAGGATCTCGAAGACTTTATCGATATGGGGTTTGCGGTTGGCGGCAGCCAGCCTATGACCGGCGGCCTTGCACTGCTTGGCGGCCTTGAAAATAACCCGCAGCCCGGCGGAGCTGATGTAGTCCAGCTGCTTCATGTCCAGCACGGTGAGCGGGTAGCCCTTGTCGATGACCTGCTGTAACCGCTGCTCGAAGGCCGGGGCCGTGTCCGTGTTCAGAGCGCCGTCAAGATTGACCCTGGCGACCGAGTTCTCCTCGTCGACGACCACTGTAGTAAGCAGATCCATGTTGCCTTCGGCCTCCCTGATATTTCCGCTTATCGCTCGCCGCTCCCCCGGAGCAACGGCAGCGAGAATTTTGACCACCCGCAGGACATTGCATCCCTCGCGCCGCTCGTAACGCTGCCGGTCGGTGAGCTGCGCGATCAAGTGTACACCAAGACCACCGATCCCGGCAGAATCGATGCCGGCTCCCAGGTCCGAGCGCCGCGCCTCGTCGAGGGGGTTGAAGGGTTTGCCGCCGTCAACCACAACCAGTTCCACCCGGTCGCCACTCGTGCCAACGGAGATTTCGATGGTGGCATCCACGGGAAGCCCCGCATACTTGTCGATATTGGTCACGATCTCCTCGGCGACCAGCACCAGCTCCATGCCGGTTTCGGTCGGCACCGCCAGCTGTCGAAGAGTCGCCTGTAGCCACTGCGTGACTGGCCCGACCAGGCCTGCGCCGGGAGTGAACTCCGCGACGGCGTGCTGCTCCTGCGCTCCGCTGTTTCCGGACAGCTGCAGCAGCATCAGGGTGATGTCGTCTGACTGCGGGACCTCGCCGGCAAAGGTGTCCAGTACCTGGAACAGCTCCTCTCCCGCTGCCGCCGGCGGTTGACCGGCCGCGTCCCTCAGCTCAGCGTGAAAGCGATCCACGCCGAACATCTCGGCCCGGCCGTTGAACGCCTCGTCGATGCCGTCGGTAAAAATCGCCAGTCGGTCGCCGGACTGCAGCTCCAGCGTATTGTCCGGGTACTCCAGGCCGGGGGCCAGGCCCAGTGCGGGGCCGTCTTTCTGGGGCAAGGATCGGGCAATGCCGTGGCGCAGCAGGCTGGGCGGGGTGTGCCCCGCGCTGGCGAAACGAAGCTGGTGGGAAGCCAGGTCCAGCACTCCGAGGAACAGGGTGACGAACATGCAGTTGTCATTACCCTGTTCCAGGGCATCGTTGAGCTGGGCCATGGCGCTCGCGGGATCGCGATCCGGCCCTGCCAGCTGTGGTATGAGGCTGATCGCCTTGGCCATAAACAGGGCAGCCGGTACGCCCTTGTCGGAGACGTCGCCCACGGCGATGCACAGCCGCTCGCCACTCAGGAGGTAGAAATAGAGGTCGCCACCCACGGTCCTGGCCGGTCGGACCCTCGCCCACAGTTCGCAGTCACGGAATCGCCCCGACGCCTCTCCGCCGTGGGGCAGCAGGGACATCTGTATTTCACGGGCCGCGCTCAACTCACCTTCCAGCCGGTTGCGGCTGGCGGTCGCAGCCTCCAGGTCGGCGATGTAGTGCTTCAGGTCACCCTGCATGGTATCGAAAGCACCTACCAGTCTTGCCACCTCATCCTCCCCGCGAACGGCCGGTAGAGGCGTGTCCAGCCTGCCCCTGGCGATCTCGTGGCTGGCCTCTGCCAGGGCGGCCAGGGGCCGGGTCAGCCGACGGGTGACCAGGGAGATGGCCAGGGCCATCAGCACTAGCGTGGCGCAGCCTAGCGTGAGAGTCTTGAGCTGGAAGCGGCGCAGTGGAGCCAGCATTTCGCCTTCGGAATAAATGATACCCACAGGCCAGCCGGTGGCGTCGAGGGCGCTGAGTCGCATCACGCAATTGCCCTGCACTTCCGGGCACTGCAGCTGACGGGTCAGCGTCTGGCCATCCAGGGCCGAGCGGAACATTTCTCCCCAGGTCGCCAGGTCCAGCTTGTCGGATATCACCTTCGAGTAGTGTTGCAGGATCGCCGTCGGTTCCTTACTGCTGAGAATGATGCCGGTCCGGCTCAACAGGTATGCATTGCCACTTTCACCCAGGCGCAGGCGACGCAGGTAATTGTGCAACTCCGCCAGTTGCACGTCGGCAGTGACGACGGCGTAGAGAAAACGCCGGTCTTCTTCATCCAGCCGGAAGACGGGAACGGCGAACGTGGTCATCAGGACCTCGCCGCCTCCCTCGTCGAAGTAGGGCTCAACCCAGGTCGGCCTGCCGGCCGCCACGGTCTCGGTGAACCAGGCCCGGCTCCGATAGTCGTATTGCTCCTCGGCCAGGTTGGCGTAGCTGAGGATACCCTCCCGGTGGTAGTAATAGGGCGCAAATCCGAGAGGATCGGATACTTGTTCCGTATTCAGGGCGATGGTGGCGCCGAAAATGTCGTCGTTGCTCTCGACGATCTCCTTGAGCATCTGCTTCAGGCCGGAGCGGGTATATTCGCGCTGTTCCAGGATGCGGGCCAGAAACCGGGTGGCGTCCTCCACACCACCCAGCCAGTTCTCCATATCGGTCACGGCGCTGTGAATCGTTTCCTCGGACTGGATGCGCAGGCGCTCGAGAATCTCGTCGCGGGAGAGCTGGTAGTCCAGCAGCATTCCGCCGCCAAAAATGGCCGCCAGGCAGACGGTCAGGAGTATGATCAGCCGGGTGGTGATGCTGCTGCGCATACCCGGGCGATCGCCGCTACCAGGTACCGGTGTTTTCCATGGACTGCCAGGGTTCTTGCGGTGGCAGGGATGCACCGGCCTGCAGCAGCTCTATGGAAATGCCGTCCGGCGAGCGAACAAAGGCCATATGTCCGTCCCGCGGGGGTCGGTTGATGGTCACGCCCTGGTCCATCAGTCGCTGGCAGGTGTCGTAGATGTTGTCGACCCGGTAGGCCAGGTGGCCGAAGTTGCGCCCGCCGGAATACTCTTCGGGATCCCAGTTCCAGGTGATTTCCAGGCAGGGGCTCATCGCCTCGCCCGCGCGGTCGGCGTCTCCCGGCGCGGCCAGGAAGACCAGGGTGAATCGCCCCGCCTCGCTGTCGTGGCGCCTGATTTCGACCAGGCCCAGTTTGTTGCAGTAGAAATCCAGGGTTTCGTCCAGATCCCTGGCGCGGATCATGGTGTGCAGGTAGTTCATAGGCAGTGCCCCCGGCGTGTCGACAGCGGGTGTGGATGGAAGCGGGATTCATGATACATCCGGCCCATGGTAGAAGTGTGAAGGCGGGCTGGCAAGCCCGCCCCGGTCGGAGGGAGCGCCGGGGGGTCAGCGTCTCGTCGAGGATGCCGCCTGCCTGCCCGCCATGCGCCCTGAAAACGTGGCATCCCCGACGGACATGCCGCTGCTGTATCCCTCGGCCCTGCGGACCACGCCGCAGGCGGTGCGGCCGGCGGCGTAGAGGCCGGTAATTACCTGGCGCTGGGCGTCTACCACCTCGCCGGTGGGCAGGGTGTCCAGGCCGCCGAGTGTAAACCAGGGGATGAAGACGCCGCGGCCGGGGGTGAGGTCCAGTGCCACCAGGGGCGGCTCCAGTTTCTGCAGCCACTCCGGTGCCTTGTGAAACTGGGTATCCTCGCCGGCCTCGCAGTCCTCGTTGTAGATGGCGATGGTGTGTTCCAGGACGCTCTTGCGCAGGCCCAGCTCTTTCTCCAGTTCCTCCACGGTTTCACCGGTGCCAGCGATGGAGGCGGCCATGAAATTGAACTTCTCGTAGTCGCCGTAGTGATCCACCGTGAGGATGAAATAGAAGCGGTCACCAGGCTGGTCCAGCACCGCCTGGGTCAGTCGGGCGTGGTACACATCTTCATTGGTGAAGCGCTGGCCCTTGTCGTTGATGAGGATGCCATAGGTGATACTGGCGGGCGGGTAGTAGGGAATGCTGATGAAGCCTTCATGCATGTTGATGGCGGCACCACCCACGGACATGCCCATCATGATGCCCGTGCCGGTATCCCCGGGGTTGCCGATGGGCTCGTTACCCGCCAGCAGCTTGGGGGCGTACTTTGTCACCATCTCCTCGTTCATGTTGAAGCCACCGGCGCAGAGGATCACCCCCTGGCGGGCGCGCACGGTGAGCTCCTGCTGGTGCTGGCGGATTACCAGGCCGACGATGGCGTCGTCGTCATCGGTGATCAGGGTCAGGGCGCGGGTCTCGTACTCCACGCTGATCCTGTCGCGCTTCTCCACGTTTTCGGTCACGATTTTCATGAACAGCGGTCCCCCATTGTCCCCCTTGATGTAGAGGTTGTGGCCCCGGGGGCAGGGTCGGGCGTGCCGGTTGAAGGGGTAGGCCTTCTCGCTGCCGGTGTACAGCAGGCCATCGTCGGTGAGGCACATGATGGCTCGCTGTTCGTGGAAGCTGTCCTTGAAAGGAACACCGAGGTCGCACAGCCACTCGAAGTGGGCCAGGCTGTTGTCGCAGTAGTTGCGGATCTTGGCCTCGTCGGCCTGGGGCCCTGCGGACATCATCATGTAGGTGAACATGTCTTCGGTGCTGTCCTCGAAACCGCAGGCTCGCTGCACCCGGGTGCCACCGTTGCCGCCCATGTAGATCTCGGCGCTGGACATGGCAGTTGAGCCACCACTGGCGCTGGCCAGTTCGAAGATGATGACGTCCGACCCCGCATCGGCTGCTTCGATCGCCGCGCAGCCACCCGCACCGCCAAAGCCGACGATGGCGACGTCCGTCTCCCGGTCCCAGCGTTCCACATCTTTCAAGTGGCGTGCCCGGGAGGGGTTGGTTCTGGCCTGGTCAGACATGGTGATACCTCAATTGCAGAGTGCGAGCACGGTCCTCAGCTGCACGCGTGTTTCGGCCGGAAATTAAAGCCCGTTGCCCGGGCTGTTACAAGGGTGCCCGTGGCCAACCGGCTCAACATGTTGTACGGACTGTGATCAATTGCCGCGGGCCCGGGGATCATGCGCTGGGGCCGCGCGATTCCGCCAGTCGATGGCATTGCACTGCCGCTGGGGTACAATCTGCGGCTTTTCGCCAGAGATGTAACTTTTATGTGGTTCAAGAACCTGCGGGCCTACCGCTTAACCAGCCCCTTCGATCTCTCCCCGGAGCAGTTGGGCCAGCAGCTGCAACAGCGCAGTTTTCAGCCCTGTGCCAAGTCCCAGGCCCTCTCCCTGGGGTGGGTAAACCCCCTCGGGACAGAATCCGCGGAGCTGGTGCATGCGGCGGCGGGACGGCTCCTGCTGCGGCTCAGGCGTGAGGAGAAGCTGCTGCCGGCCACGGTGGTGCGCGAGCAACTGGAGGAGAAAATAGCCGATATCGAAACAGCCCACGGGCGCAAGGTGTATCGCAAGGAGCGTTTGAGCCTGAAGGATGAGATCGTGCAGGATTGCCTGCCGAGGGCCTTCAGCCGCTCCAGCCACGTTTACGCCTGTATCGACACCCGAACCCGCTGGGTCTTCGTGGATGCCGCGAGCGCGGGCCGGGCCGAGGAGCTTCTCAACCTGTTGCGGGAGTGCATCGGGACTTTCCCGGTGCTGCTGCCCCAGGTAAACAATGCCCCGGCGGCGGTCATGACGGGTTGGTTACTGCACCGGTCTGTGCCCGAAGATATAGTGCTGGGAGAAGAGTGCGAACTGCGCGAGCCCGGGGAAGACGGCGGTATCGTGCGCTGTCGCGGCGTTGATTTGTTGAGTGAGGAGGTTGAAACTCACCTGCATGCCGGCAAGCAGGTGGCGCGGCTGGCGCTGGCCTGGGAGGACCGCCTCTCCCTGGTGCTGGCGGAGGACCTGGTGCTGCGCCGCCTGAAATTTTCTGACGAGCTCATGAAAGAGAACGAGGATATTCCGGAGGCCGATGACGCCGCGCGACTGGATGCGGATTTTGCACTGATGTCCGCCGCCCTGAGCGACCTGCAGGAACGGGTGATGGTCCTCTTCGGCGGTGAAGCGGAGTGATTCGGCGTGCCGTCGCGCCCTGACACCGACGACTACCGCGCCCTGTTCCTGGCGGATGCGCCGCTGATGGATATGCGGGCGCCGACAGAGTTTGCCCACGGCGCTTTTCCCACCGCACGCAGCCTGCCCCTGATGACCGACCAGGAGCGGGCCGAGGTGGGCATCTGTTACAAGCAGCGGGGGCAGGCGGCTGCCATCGAGCTGGGCCACCGCCTGGTGTCGGGGGAGGTGAAGGCACGGCGCCTGGCCCGCTGGCGCGAATTCGCCCGCGACCATCCCGGTGGCTACCTGTACTGTTTTCGCGGCGGGCTGCGCTCCCAGACCGTGCAGCAGTGGCTGCGGGACGAAGGCATAGACTACCCGCTGGTTCTCGGGGGCTACAAGGCCATGCGGCGCTTTCTCCTGGAGGCGCTCGGGCACTCGGTGGCCACCGCGGATCTGGTGCTGGTCAGTGGCAAAACCGGCACCGGCAAGACGCGTGTTATCGAACGCCTGTCGCGAAGCATCGACCTGGAGGGCCTGGCGGGGCACCGTGGGTCCACTTTCGGCCAGCTGCTGGAGCCACAGCCCAGCCAGATCGATTTCGAGAATGCCTTGAGCATAGCGCTGCTCAAGCGGCTGGACGCCGGGAACGGCAGGGTATACCTGGAAGATGAGGGGCACCTGATCGGCCGTGTAGCCCTGCCGCAGCAGCTGCGCGACAAGATGAAATCAGCGCCGGTGCTGGTTGTGGAGGAGAGCCTGGAGGCCCGTATCGACGTGGTGGTGGAGGACTATATCGTCGACCTCGGCGGGCGTTTCGCCGCGGCTTATGGGGCGCAGGGTCCGGCCCGGCATGCGGAGAAGCTGCAGCAGGACCTGGGCAGGATACGCAAGCGGCTGGGCGGCGCCCGTTACCAACAGGTCAGCGACATGATGCAGGGTGCGTTCGACCAGCAGCAGCGGACCGGGAGTACGGACGGCCACCGGGTCTGGGTCGCCTTCCTGTTGCAGCGTTACTACGACCCCATGTACGAATACCAGCTGTCCCGCCGCGAGGGTGTAAAGCTTTTCAGCGGCACCCGGGAAGCGGTGCTTGCCTGGGTGCGGGAGCAGCATGCTGCCGCCTGCTGAAGTCCGGCGCGACCTGGTGCTGGTGGGTGGAGGCCACACCCACGCGCTGGCCCTGCGGATGCTGGCGATGCGTCCTGTGGAGGGGCTGCGGATAACGCTGATTTCACCCTCCAGTCATACGCCCTATTCGGGCATGCTGCCCGGCCTGGTGGCGGGCCATTATTCGTTCGAGGAGACCCATATTGACCTGGCCAGGCTGTGCCAGTGGGCGGGTGTCCGGTTCCTGGCCGCGGAGGTGACAGCGCTGGACCCGGAATCCCGCCGCCTGTCGCTCGCCGGGCGCCCCGATGTTCACTACGACGTTCTCAGCCTCGACATCGGCTCCCAACCGGAGCTGGACTCTGTTCCCGGTGCCAGGGCCCATGCCGTACCGGTTAAGCCCGTGTCCGGCCTGTGGCAGCGCTGGCAGCAGCTGCACGAGCGGGTGGCGCAGGAGCACGTCTCGGGGCGCCGCGTCGCGGTCGTCGGGGGTGGCGCCGGCAGTGTCGAACTGGCCCTGGCCATGGCCCATCGTCTTCGCGGGGAGCAGGCTGCTATCGAATTGTGGTGTGGCGCCCCGGAGATACTGCAGAACTACAACAGGCGTGCCCGCCGGGCCGCCATGACAGCCCTCCAGCAGCATGCGGTAGAGGTGCAGCTCGCTGCACGCGTGGAGCAGGTCGAGCCAGAGCGCCTGGTGTTGGCGGACGGACGCGACGCGCCCTACGACGAGCTCTTCTGGTGCACCGGCGCAGCCGCGGCCGGCTGGGTGGCAGCCAGCGGGCTGCCGGTGGATGAGGCGGGCTTTCTCGCGGTGCGCGACACGCTGCAGTCGCCGGCTGATGAGCGGGTCTTTGGCGCCGGGGACATCGCCACCCAGGTCAATCATCCGCGCCCCAAGGCCGGCGTCTACGCCGTGCGTCAGGGCCCCGTGCTTGCCCACAACCTGCGTGCCTTCCTGCTGGGTAAGCCACTGCGCGAACACCGGCCGCAGCGCCGCTTCCTCTCGCTGGTCTCCCTCGGAGGGCGTGCGGCGACGGCTGACAAGGGCCCCTTCAGCGCCACCGGCCCGTGGGTCTGGCGCTGGAAGGATCGGATCGACAGGAAATTCATGGCGCGCTTCGAGGCCCTTCCGGACAGTATGCCGCTGCGTTACTGGGGGCGGTTGCCGGATGTGGGCGTTTCTTCACAGCCGCCCTGCGGCGGCTGCGGCGCCAAGGTCGGTGCCAACGCCCTGGCGGACGTACTCGCGGAACTGGGCGTGGAATTTCCCGGGCATTGCGGCGGCGAGGGAGCCGGGGAGGATGCGGCGCCGATTCCTGCCAGTGGCCGGATCGTGCAGAGTCTCGATCTGTTGCGGGAGCTGGTGGCCGACCCCTGGTTGATGGGGCGTATCGCCGCCAACCACGCCCTCAGCGATCTCTATGCCTGCGGTGCCAGGCCGGTATCGGCACTGGCCGCGGTCACGTTGCCTTTCGCCGCCGGCGTGATACAGCGGCGCGACCTCAAACAGCTGCTCGCCGGCGCGTTGCGGGAGTTCGCCGCTGCCGGTTGCGTCCTGACGGGCGGTCACAGCATGCAGGGGCGGGAGCTCAGTATCGGCTTCGCGGTCAACGGTGTAGCGATGGCCCCCGATGGCCGGCTTCTGGGCAAGCGCGGCCTCAGGCCGGGCGACCTGCTGCTGCTGACCCGGCCCCTGGGAACCGGTGCCCTGTTTGCTGCCCATATGCAGCTGGCCGCGGACGGCCGCCACGTCGCGGCCGCCATAGACCGTATGCTGGTCAGCAGCGGCCCCGCGGCGGCGCTGGCCCTGGCTCACGGGGCCAGCGCCTGTACCGATATCACCGGCTTTGGCCTGCTGGGACACCTGCTGGAAATGCTGGGCCCCGAACTGGGCGCGTCATTGCGGCTGGCGCACCTGCCGCTGCTCGAGGGCGCGCTGGCAGCCGTGGACAGGGGCATTGTCAGCACCATGCATGAGAGCAACGCCGAGGCGGCCGCTGTGCTGCAGCAGGGAAGCCCGGTAAACGACGCGCGCCTGCAGATGCTGTTCGACCCCCAGACCAGTGGCGGCCTGTTGATCGGCGTAGCACCGGGCACCGCGTCCAGACTCTGTGATGAGTTGCGCCGGGGAGGTTATCCCGAGGCTGTCATCATCGGGGAAGTCACCGCCCCGGGGGTCGGCGGGCGGGTGGCCGTCAGCTAGCAGGCCTGCTGGCCGCCAGGTGGTGCTGGGTTACCTTCACGGACTGGCCGTCATTGAGTCGCTCGGCCCCGCGCACCACCACCGGATCGCCCGCTTTCAGGTCCGCCGAGATGGCGATGCGGGTACCCAGCCCCGAGCCCGGTGTTACCGGAATCTTGATGGCCTTGTTGTCCCCCGAGACGGTGTAGACGAAGATCTCATCGTCCCGCAGCACCAGGGCATCCCGCGGTACGCTGAGAGCCACCCGGGGCGCGGCGTCCGGCAGCTCTACGGTCACCGCCTCGCCGATGAACCAGTGGCCGGGCTCCAGGCTCAGGCGCAGTTCCATCATGCGCGAGCGGCTGTCGCCCACCGGAACCAGTCCCCGTATCGGCGCCATGAGCCTCTGCCCCTCTCCCTCGACCTGTACCCTGGAACCGACCTGGCTGTACCGGCCGACCCGCAAGGGTGCATTGACGCTGATCTCCAGTGAGCCCGTGTCCACCAGGCGAACCAGGGCTCGCCCGGGCGCTGTATATTCACCCGCAGACATTTCACGGCTGGCCACCACCCCGGAGAAGGGCGCCTTGATATGGCTGCGGCCCAGGTCGTAGACCGTGCGGTCCCTGTCCACTTCGGCCATCAGCAGTTCCTGTTGCAGCATGCGCAGCCTGGACTGGACCTCGTCAAGCTCCGATTCCGCCATGTTGTTCTGTTTCGCCAGCCGCTCGAGCCTGCCCACCTGTCGCTGGTTGTAGGCGATGTCGGCCTGGATACGTTCGATTTCGGCGAAGGCGTTGCGCAGCTGCAGATTCAGCAGGTGATCGTCGAGCACGGCGATGAGGTCGTCTTTCGCCACTTCCTGTCCGACCTCGGCGACCCAGGTCAGGCGGCCGCTCAGCTCGGCAGAAATTTCCGCATCCCGCGTGCTGATCACGGTACCGGGCAGTCGCAGGACCGAGCTGCTCTTGTCTTCCGTGACGGTCGCCAGCTCCACCGCCGCTTCCCGTTGCGGCGGCTGGGCCAGAGCGACGCTGCAGACACAGGCAGCAAGCACACTGACAAGTAACAGCCTTATGATATTCATGGATGGCTCCCCGGATGCATGTTTACGCCACCGATTTCAGTGAAGGAGGAGTTTCGGGCTCACCGGTTCCGGTGATGACGCCACGGGTTCTCTCCCCCATCCGCAGGAAACAGGGTAGCAGAATCAGGGTAAAGACGGTGCTGACGCACATGCCTCCCACGATGACCGCCGCCAGGCCGCGATAGATCACGCTGCCTGCGCCGGGCATCAGCAACAGCGGCAGCATACCGAAGATGCTCGTCAGGGTGCTCATGAAAATCGGCCGCAGTCGCGTCAACAGCGCCTGCTCCACCGCCTGGTGTCGGCTGGTACCCTCTCGTTCCGCACTGCGCGTCTGGTGAACCAGCAGGATGGCGTTGTTAACCACCAGGCCCAGCAGTATCACGAACCCGATCATGGTCAGCAGGTCCAGGGGTTGAAAGCCCGTCACGTTCAGCAGCCGCAGGGCGATGATGCCGCCCACCATCGCCAGGGGCATTGCCATCAGCACCAGCGCGCTGTCTTTTGGCGAGCGAAACAGGGCCGCCATCAGCAGGAACAGGACCACCAGTGCCAGGGCGAAATTGCTGCCCATGGATTTGATGGCGCGGGTCAGGGCGTTGGCGCTGCCGCCGTAGAGTATATTGCCGTCCTCCGGTAACACCTTTTTCAGGGCGGGCTCCACCTCGTCCCTGATGACATCGAGCACGTGCTCCAGGGAGACATCGTCCGGCGGCCACATCTCGATGCTGATGGTACGCCGGCTGTCGATCCGCACCAGCCGGCTGGGTCCCACCACGCGTTTGATCTCAACCAGTTCGGACAGGGGTACCAGTGTGCCCGCCGGTGTGGCCACCGGCAGCGATGCCAGCTGTTCCGGCTGGTCCCAGGTCCTGGCGCGCAGAATGATGTCGACCCGTTTTTCACCGTCGAAGTGCTCCCCGACATAGAGTCCCTCTCCCATGGCGCGCACCATGAGGCCCATGTCCCGCCGACTCCAGCCGGCCTCGGAAATCTTGCGGTCGTCCGGTGCCAGCTGCAGTTCGGGGGTGGCCTGTTCCAGATCCGGGTTGACCCGCATGGGTGTCCCGGGCAGTGCCTCGGTCAACAGCGATTGACCCAGCCGGGCCGCCTCCGCCAACGCCTCCCGGTCCCGGGACTGCAGGTGTATGTCAACGCGCCTTTCGCTGCCGAAACTGCCGAAGAGGTTGCCCTGGCTGGCGAAGTGCTGGAGGTCGGGAATGTCGGCGAAGACCTCCTCGTTGAGGATCCGTTCCAGCTCCTTGACCTTGTTCTGGTCTTTCGCCCGCGCGCCCATGGAGCCGCCCCTGCCCCAGGTCAGGATGTAGTAGTTTTTAAGCGCCGGCTCCTTATCGCCACGCATATAGGGCGCCATGCGCTGGTCCAGCACTTTCACGTACTCTTCGGCGATGGTCTTTTCCCCCACCCCCTGGGGAAAGGGGAAAAAGACATCCACGGCATCACGCTTCACCGGCGGCAGGTAATCCAGCTCCGGGAGCAGGGTATAGCTGGCGGCGAGGGGCAGGGTGATCAGGAGCACGACCAGGGTCCAGCGCTTGCGCGGCGTGCTGGTCAGGCGCATCACCAGGGCAGTGATGCGTCGCCACAGGGCCTCGTTGTGATCCTTCAGTGTTTCTTCGCGCAGACCCATCCTGGCTGACAGCGGTAGCAACGTGATGGCCACCAGCATGGAAACCATGACGGAGATGGCGATGGTCAGCGCCAGGTCGCTGAACAGCTGTCCCTCGACCTCCCGCATGAACATCACCGGCAGGAAAATGGCCACGGTGGTGGCGGTCGAAGCCACCAGGGCGCCCCAGACCTGCGCCGTGCCTTGAATAGAGGCTTGTTCGGGGTCCAGCCCTTTCTCGCGCTGTCGCACGATGTTTTCGAGTACGACGATGGCGGCATCCAGCACCATGCCCACCGCGAAGGCCAGTCCCGCGAGGGATATCACGTTCAGCGTGCGCCCCGACAGATCGAGCACGATGAATGTCGTCAGGAGCGATACCGGTATGGCACTGGCGACGATCAGCGTGGCCCGGAAGCGTCGCAGGAACCACCACAAGGCACCCACTGCGAGGAATATACCCAGGAAGATGTTGCTGGTAACCAGTCTGATGGCGCGATTGATGAAGACCGAGGCATCGAAGGATTGCACCAGCACCAGACCCTGTTTCCGGACCGGGCCGGCGTTCAGTTCCTCGACCACCGCCTTGACTTTATTCAGGGTCTGCAGGGCATTGGCGCCGCTCTCCTTGTCGATACGGATCGACAGGGCGGGATTGCCGTTCTGCGTGTTGACCACCGCCTGCTCTTCCCGGGCCAGGCTGATTTCGGCGATGTCCCCCAGCCGGATGGGGCGGCCGTCACGCCACTCCAGCACAAACCCCTTGAGCTCCTCGGGCGTATACCGCCCGGTGAAACGCAGGGTGTACTGGCGCCGGCCCACCTCGACAAATCCGCCGCTGACGTCATTGGCCTGTCCCAGGCGCTCTGCTGTCTCGGGCAGCGGTATTCCCAGTTGCGCTGCCCGGTAGGGGTCGAACAGGATTTCCAGCTGTCGCTGGTTGTCATTGGCCTGGGGGGCGGATACCCGGGCAACGCCCGGTATGACTTCGATCGCCGGACGCACCACGTCATCGACGAACTGCACGTAGTCGTAAATCTGTCCCTCGGTGCCGGGCAGCAGCTGCAGGAAGAAAAAAGTCAGGGCCGGTGCTCCACCGCTTTCTCCGCCGAGCATGATAACCGGCTGGGTTGCGTCCCGAGGCAGCGGGTCCAGGCGGTTCATGCGGGAAATCACGTCCACCAGGGTGCGCTGCATGTCGGTATCCAGCCCGAACTCCAGATCGATCCACCCCTCGCCGGCATTGGCGGTCGCCGACATCTGCTTCAGGCCGGGAATTCCACGCAGCACGGTTTCGATGGGCTCGATGATCTCGGACTCCACTTCGCGGGGAGACGCCGCACGCCAACCGGTCTGGATGGCTATGTGTGGATTTTCGATATCGGGAAACAGTTGGACCGGCAGCCTGGTCAGGCTGAAGCCGCCGAACAGAAGAATCACGGCGACGGCGACTGCAACCGCTGCGGGATTCTTCAGGGAACTGGCGGTCAGATTCACGGAACGACCTTGCCGCTGTCGGCTGTTATTGTATGGTCTATAAGATAGCAGTTTTGATGCGCACTGCGCGAGTTGCGGCGATGCCCGGGCTCTCCTCCCCCGGTCGAGCGTTCACGGTGACTCAGGCCCCCTCCAGCAGCTGCTTGACCCTGTCCCGGTACCCGCGACTGACCTTGAGCTGTGCCTTGCCCTCCAGGGTGAGCAGGTATTCCCCGTTGTTCAGTGGCTGGGCGGCGGTAATGCCGGCGATATTGACGATGGTCGAGCGATGGATGCGCAGGAATTTAGCGGGATTGAGCATGGCCTCCAACTGTTTCATGGTGGTCCGCATTACATGGGTGGAACCTCCCGCGTGCACGCACATGTAATCCCCGGCGGCGTCGATCCACTCGATATCCGCCACCTTTATGAGCCGGATTTCACCGCCGTCCCTGATAGTGATTTTATCCGGCCAGCCCCCGGCTGAACCGGAGCCGGAGGCCATCTCCTCCACGGAGCCGGGGCTGGCCCCGGTAAGGCCCATGACCAGTTCCATCAGTTTCTCCTTGCTGCGCTCCGACTCCTGTTGCTGCCGGTGGGTCACGGCGCGCTCGATCGCTTCGTGCAGGCGGTCATCGTCGATGGGTTTCAACACATAGTCGATGGCGTGAACCTTGAAAGCGTCTACCGCATAGTCATTGTATGCGGTAACAAAGATAATCATCGGCAGGGTGTCCGACTGCAGGCGATGCAGTACATCGAAGCCACTGAGACCCGGCATCTGTATATCGAGGAAAACCAGATCCGGGGCGTGTGCGGCAATGGCACTGAGGGCCTCCTCCCCGTTGGCGCACTCAGCCACCACGTCCACCTGTGGCATGTGCTGCAGTCGCAGGGCCAGGCCGCGTCGGGCCAGGCTCTCATCATCGACAATGATAGCGCTCAGGGTTTTCATGTTTCACTCCCGGCCCGTTCCAGAGGAATTCGGATATTGATGGTCAGCCCGTGGGGATCGGTGGTGCTCAGGCGGAAGGTCTGATCCTTGCCGTACAGCTCCCGCAAGCGCTCCCGGCAGTTGACCAGGCCCACCCCGCCACCCGCCGACGGCCGGCCCTTGTTCAGGTTGAGACCCGGTCCGTCATCGGCGACCATCAGCAGTAGCTCACCGCCAAACACCCGGGCGCTGACGGCGATGGTGCCGCCGTCGATGGACTGGGCAATGGCATATTTGATGGCGTTTTCCACCAGGGGCTGCAGCAGCAGGCTGGGCATCAGCGCCGATTCCGCCTCGGGCTCGACGTCGAAGCGCAGTTGCAGTCGCTCGTCGAAGCGCACCTTCTCGATATCCAGATAGAGACGGAGAGCCTCGATTTCCTCCGCCACGGTGACTTTCTGCATGGGGTCATTGTCGAGGGTGTGGCGCAGGAAACGGCTCAATCGCGTCACCATGGTGTTGGCCAGCGCGTTGTTCTGGTCGAGTATCAGGGTGGATATGGCGTTGAGCGTATTGAACAGGAAGTGGGGATTGAGCTGGTAACGCAGCATCTTGAGCTGCGCCGAGTGGGCCATGGACATCACTTTCAGGTTGCGCTGCCGTTCCTCCTGCAGCAGCAAATAGTACTTGATGCCGAAGTAGAGCGCGCTCCACACCAGCATCACCCACGTGGCGGAAACCGTGCCGTCGAAATGGGAGAACAGCTCCATGCCGGTCTCCTCGTGCGCTTTGCGCTCGTTTGGAAAGGCCCTGTAGAAAATCGCCGCGCGGCAGGCCATCCAGGCCAATCCGGCCAGGTACGATGCGATCACGATGGCGATAAAGCGGCGCACGATGCCCATGTTCCACATGTACCGGTAAAGGCCCCGCAGCAGCAGGGTGAGCAGCATACCGATAGTGGCTACGGTGGGGAGGTAGAACAGGTAGTTGTCCGGTACCTTGCCCCAGAACAGGATGCCCAGGTAGAAGGTCAGCACCCAGCCGGACCAGCCCAGGAACTGGAGCGCCCAGAACAGGTAGCGTTTGTCTTGTAACAGGTCGAGGATCTGCATCATTCCATTATAGGGATATCCCCGGCCCCGTATCGACCGCTCGTCGCAGCGATGGAGCAATTCATCGCAGCGGGGGCTTTTTCCCGCGCTATTTAGTCGTTGTACCGGGGAGATCCTGCAGCTGGCGGTCGTGCAGCCCGCCCAGGAACAGCAGCGCTGTCACTGCACCCAGCAGGGCGAAAGCCATATCCGCCTGGGTGTCCCACTGGTAGCCCTGGGTGCCGAGAAATGCCTCGGAGGAGGCGCCGGCGATGACTGCCACGGCCCATTCGATCAGCTCGTAGGCGGCTGACAGGGCCAGGCAGAAACAGATGATGAAAAAGTTGCGCCAGGCGGCAGTGGACACCACCGCGAGGCGAATCAGGAGCTCCCGGGCAATCATGGCGGGGACGAAGCCCTGTGCCAGATGGCCCAGCTTGTCGTAATTGTTGCGCTCCCATCCGAACACCGGCCTCAGCGTGTCGAACAGCGGTACCTCCGCATAGGTGTAGTGTCCCCCCACCATAAGAATGATGCTGTGGGCCAGGATGAGCCAATAGAGCAGCGGGGTGAGTCGAAAGCGCTGGTAAGTCAGGGTTATGACGACCAGTCCGATCAGGGCTGGCGACACCTCCAGCACCCAGGTCGGGTAATCTTTCGGCGCGATGGCAGACCACGCGAGCACGGCCGCAAAGATGCCGAGCCAGATGGCTTTCACCATGTTGTCCGATCCTTGTCGCGGGAGTCGGGACATGGGTCGCTAGTCACTCTCCCAGTAGCGTGTCATCTCGAGGTAGATGAAAGAGGCGGTCCAGGTAATGAGTACCAGTCCCGTGAGGGATTCCAGTCCGGTCAGGTAGCGCAGGTCACCGATCGGCTCGATATCGCCGGTACCCAGGGTGGTGTAGGTGGTGAAGGAAAAGTACACGCAGTCCAGCAGCTCGCCGCCAAAATTGCCCTGCAGGTGGCCCCAACCGTCTGCGTGGTGCATCACAAAGAACGCACCGGCAAAAAGCCATACTTCTACTGCATGGGCGGTCAGTGCGATCAGTACGATGAGCACGATGCGAAAGCGGTGGCGCACTTTCATATGCGGGAGGAGCGAGGTGATCCGAAACAGGAACTCGTAGTGAATCAGCACAGCCAGCGTAATGACGATGACGTTGAAGGCGACGACAGGGACCATAGGCCTGATTGTTATAATTTGGTAACAGCGATTACTGTAGCGCGTTGTGCCGGCGGTTGCATCGTAAAGCGCATTTACTCGCGAGACAAATCATCTTCGAATTCAAACCACCTCGCGTGGTTATCCCAGTACACATGAGCGCTGGGCTGGACATCGATCTCGCCCTCGATGTTGCTGCGCACGATGTGTACCTGCCCCGGCCAGCGCTCCGACCGGAAGAAGAGGGTGGAGCCGCAGCCGGTGCAAAAACCCCGCTCCGAGTCCGCGGATGAGCGATACCAGGTCAGCGTATCCTCCTGGGTCAACCTGAAACATGCCTCCGACACGCCAACCCAGGTCACCAATGGAGCGCCGTGGGCTCTCTGACAGAGGGTGCAGTGGCAGTGGGCACACCACAGGGAGGGTGGTGTGTACTCGAACGTCAATTCACCGCACAGGCAACCGCCGCGGACATTCTGCATGATCACTTCCTCCCGAAGAACCGTCGCCTGGTCGGCGCGTCAGGGCAGCACAAGATGAACCCCCTCGGCAGTGTAGGACATCTGAAGACTTTCGGCCCGGTCGTGGTTCGGGCAGGCCGGGGCGTGAGAACGCAGCGATAGCGAGGGGATAGGGTGATCCCGGAAAATTGACCTGAGAGTCATACGGAGGTGTAAACTCGAAGCTATGTTTTTCAACAATCGCGCCGTTAACCGGCAGCTACGGCAATGAGCGACGCAACCACAGACCAATGGGGCGACAGCGCTGCGCGGACGGGAAAGTTGCAGCGCCCCGGGAGCTCCTCACAGACACTCATGGTCGAGGGTGCCAGTTGTGCCAGCTGCGTCACCAAGATCGAACGGTCGCTGACTGCCGTGCCGGGCGTGACCAGCGCCGAGATGAACTTTGCTGACCGCACGGTTCTGGTCACGGGCGATGTGGCGGGGGACGTGCTGATCAAGGCCGTCGAAAAAGCGGGTTATGGCGCGAAGACCATGGCGGATACCTCGGCAGAGGATACGCTCGAGGAGAAGGAATTAGCCGATCGGCTGTATTACAGGCGCCTGATGCGGGATATGACTATTGCGCTCTGTGTCGGTGTGCCACTTATGGTTTACGGCCTCCTGGGCGGAGAGATGACCGTCAAGACCGGCGGCGAAAGAGTAGCCTGGCTGGCTGTGGGTGTAGTGACGCTGGGTGTCATGATCTTTTCCGGCCGGCATTTCTATACGGGGGCATGGCACTCCGTCAAAAGCCATTCCGCAAACATGGATACGCTCATTGCATTGGGTACCGGGACCGCCTGGCTTTATTCCATGGCCGTTGTCCTGTTTCCCGCCTATGTTCCTGAAATGGCCCGACACGTCTATTTCGAAGCCACTGCCATGATTATCGGGCTGATCAATCTCGGCCTTGCCCTCGAACTCAGGGCCCGGGGCCGGACCTCGGAGGCCATCAGGCGCCTGATCGGCCTGCAGCCTAAAACGGCCCGCGTGGTGCGTGATGGCACGGAGGCAGATATTGCCATCGAACATGTCCAGCGGGATGACATCGTGCGCGTGCGCCCCGGGGAAAAGATTCCCGTTGATGGCGAGGTCGTCCAAGGCCACACGGCGATAGACGAATCCATGTTGACCGGAGAACCCATGCCGGTGGAGAAAACGCAGGGCGATGAAGTTGTCGCCGGGACAATCAACAAGACGGGGTCGATCCTGTTCCGGGCGACGCGTGTAGGCAAGGATACCGCGTTGGCTCGGATCATCAGCATGGTGAAGCGTGCCCAGAATTCCAAACCGCCGATCGGCAGGCTGGCGGACATCATTTCCGGCTACTTCGTGCCGGTCGTCATGATCATTGCAGTTGTGAGCGCCCTGGCCTGGCTCAATTTTGGTCCCGATCCGGCACTGGCCTATGCCATTGTTTCGGCGACGACGGTCCTGATCATCGCCTGTCCTTGCGCTCTGGGTCTGGCGACACCGATGTCAGTGATGGTGGGTGTGGGTAAGGCGGCTGAAGCGGGTGTGCTGATCCGCAACGGTGAAGCGCTCCAGACCGCCTCCAGGATCACGGCCATGGTTCTGGACAAAACCGGGACGATCACACTGGGATCGCCCAAGGTGACGGATGTCATTGTGGCCTGCGATCTTGGCGAGGAGGAGATTCTGCGCCTGGCCGCCAGTCTGGAATCGGGATCGGAGCATCCGCTCGCCCTGGCCATCATGGAATCAGCCGGGGAGCGTGACCTGGCATTAGGGAAAATCGAAGGATTTGATGCCATTGCCGGTCACGGGGTCGAAGGTGACATCGAGGGCCGGCACCTCCTGTTCGGCAACGACAAATTGATGGCGGCGAGAGAAGTCGACTGCGGTGAGTATCTTGCAGTGGCCCGACAGCTGGCAGACCAGGCCAAGACGCCGATGTTTTTTGCCATCGACGGCGAGCTCGCGGCCATTATCGCCGTGGCCGATCCCATCAAGGAAGATTCACTGTCAGCCATAAGAAGGCTGCAGAAAAACGGTATTCGCGTCGTGATGCTGACAGGGGATAATCATGCCACGGCTAAGGCAGTAGCGGAGATATCCGGCATAGATGAGTTTTTTGCCGAGGTCCTTCCTGAAGACAAGGCCGACAAGGTGGCCGAGTTGCAGAGGCAGGGCGAGTTGGTCGGCATGACGGGCGATGGCATCAACGACGCACCGGCACTGGCCATGGCCAATGTCGGGTTTGCCATCGGTACCGGGACCGACGTCGCTATCGAGAGCGCCGATGTGACACTTATGCGCGGCTCGTTGCACGGCCTGGCAGATGCCATCGCCGTGAGCAAAGCGACCTTAAGGAACATCAGGCAGAATCTGTTCGGTGCGTTCATCTACAACGTGGCCGGTATCCCGATTGCCGCCGGTGTGCTGTACCCGTTCTTCGGCCTGCTCCTCAACCCGGTCATCGCGGGCGCCGCGATGGCCTTTTCATCGTTGACCGTGGTGAGCAATGCCAACCGGCTGCGGCTGTTCCGGGCGGAGGAGCATTGAACAGGGGGGCAGACCAATGTGGGTCATGAATCTGGCTGGAGTCGCCCTGATCGCCCTGATCGTATGGTGGTTCTGGTTGTACAAGCCTCGGGAGCTGGCGGTCGATGATGAGCACCTGGTCATCGTGGTTGAAAACGGCAGCTACCACCCGGCGCACATCAGGGTGCCCGCAAACCGGCAGACAGAGCTGCAGTTTCTGCGCAAGGATCCCTC